>JAUXAJ010000234.1 GCA_030620005.1 Promethearchaeota archaeon
TGAAATAATAATTCCGGAATTTCTTGGAAAAAGGAACCGTGGAAGAATTCACCGTTGAATACTCCCGATTGATCTGTTATTGTTTGAATTTTGGAATTATCTAATCCTATCCAATCGATATATCCGGAAGAAGTTGTTGGACACGTTCCAAGTAATCTTGTCCTTAAGGAACAGAATTCGATTCCAAATCCTTTTAATATTTGAGGTATTTGTGGATGCAGTGAGCATTCAGAAGCGTAATAGACGTTACAACTCAAACCCATTTCTTTTAATGCTTTTAGTCCGTATTCAAATTGTTTGATATTGGATTCTGCTCCTATAAGTAAATTATATGGTTGTGTATAAGTAGAATTAATGAGTTCAAAACGACCCTTCCGGAATAAATCAACGAATTCCAAAAATTCAGCAGGATATCGATTCTGCAACCATGACAAGCAGGAAATGGCAACTTCAATGCTATATGGCATGTTAGTTTCAAGAGCGAGCTTCATTTTATTAATAAGCTGATTTAAAGCGAAAGGAGGATAGTCAAGTTCGCAATATCCGATGTCGTTTATTATTATTCCTCCGTGCCCGCCATGAATATAAAAAACCTGTGGCAAAATTTCTTGATTTACTTTTCTTCTTAATTTCTTCAAAATCTGAAGGAAATTTTTAAAAGCTAATTGATTATTTTCTTTGAAAGATTCCTTTAATCGTTCCGTTTTGCTCCTAAGGTTTTTTAAATTTATTTTTCGCGCAATAATGGGATTTTTATTTAAAAATAAAGTTACCAAATCAATAATTCTTTCCAATGCTTTTACATCATCGAGAGATAATTTTCTGTTTTTATCATTCACTTTTAAAAGCTCTTTAACAAATTAATTCATTTTCAATGATTATTTCTAATCGTCATCATCATCGTCGAACCTAATTTAATTTAATTTAACTTAAAATTGTGTTTTTGTTCATGCCTAAAAGAATCTATTGACTCGGAAATAATAAATTAATGACGTCCTTAAGATTACAGAGATTCTAAGAATCTATAGGCTATGTATAAAAACGAATCGTTAACATTTTCTCCAGTTTTTGCGGAGGTAAGGATATAATGGAATCCATATTTTTCAGCAACGCTTTTTATATCTTCTTCGCTAAGTACGATATTATCCACCAAATCTGATTTATTACCAACTAATATGAAGATGATGTCATCTGGAATGTGTTGTTTCATATCATTATACCACATGTCGACACTTTTTAAAGTTTCTGGTCGAGTCCTGTCTAAAACGATTAACGCTGAATCCGCACCTTCGTAAAATCGCGTTCTATAGGGTGCCATTTGAGTTATTTGACCACCAATATCCCATAAGACAAATGTTATCTTTGTATCATCGTTAATATCAATTATTTTTCGTGAAATATCCACACCTATCGTAGATTGATAACTTTCGGCGAAGGAACTCCATACGAATCGCTTAATCAGGGAAGTCTTTCCAACTTGATAATTCCCGGTCATTATAATTTTTACAGAAAAATTTCCCGAAGGAAGTATTCCACCTTTCGTCTTCGAGATCGCTTTAATCACCTGTGGAATTTCAGTCGATACATTTTCGTTCCCTTCTAATATTAACTCAATCTTGGAAGCAATATGTTCTGAATATACTCTTAATTCGATGTCAGAAGTTAACTGTTCTGCCAAAGTTGTTAAAATAGAGATAGGCCCCATTGAACAGTAGGTGAACTTTTTATCGCTTATCATTGAACTATTGAAACAAGTTCTTCCTTCACCAAATTCACTTTTAATTCTGTCCATATAACTATCGACCATGGTTGCCATCGCTCCTATAATAATTTCGCTTTCAGACTCTTTTTTACTTTCAGACGTTATAATAAACCCATCTCGGTCGCAAACAGTAATTGCAATAATCCCTTTAACATCGTCGTTGTAATTTCTTAAAAGAGTTTTTATATTTTTTTTTTTTAGCGATATTTTTTGGGATTCAAGTTGTTGAACTACTGTGGAAATGATTTCCTCGTCTGGAGCTACTTCTTTTTTTAATATTTTGTCGATTTTTTGTTTCATATCTGTAAATTTTTTTCTGAACTCCTCGTCTTCGAGTTCTTTGCTTAAATCTATAATTCTTTCTACAATTGATAAAGCACTTTCAAATCTTTTTTCTTTAATAACATATCCTAAATCATTTATCCACTTGTCTCTTTCTTTTAAAGACTCTAATTTACGAGCAACTTCTTGGTTAATGTTTAAGATATTCATGATAATTTCAAGTATTCTTTCTTTATTATTAGGATCTTTTGCCACAATCGAATATGTTTTTAATCCTAAAATTTTTTCAATTTGTTCTGGTTCTATTGCGTTAAATCGGTCTTGTTTATTGGCAATTACAGCGATAGGAGCATGTGGCGCGTTATTGCTTATAATTTCTAAAAAGGATTTACTTTTTTCTACATTCTCTAATGTAGAATCCGTAACCAAAAGAACCGCGTCGCTTCCTTTAACAAATTCGCTCCATAAAAAATTGAACTGTTCTCTTGAAGTAAAATCCCACGCTTGAAAATAATATGACCCGATTTTTATTGTTACTATATCTTTCGTCATCGAAGGTTCGTGCTTTATCGGAATGACTTCATTTTTGATTAGTTCGGTAATTGTTGTTTTTCCTACTCCTAGAAATCCTACTAAAGATATTTTTGGTTTTAACATTTTTTGAATTGAAAAAATTGTCGGATTGAATTTCTCGAAATGTTCAGCGCTTAATTCCTTGTTAATAACGTTCTCAAACAATTTCAAAAATTGATCTTTACATTTGATAATCTCTTTTTTTATCTTACTTAAATCGTCTGACAAGTCAGTTATGAATAAAAATATTAATTTTAAATCTGATTCACTCAAGTATGAAACTCTATAATTATAATACTCTTGATATTGAACCTTATCAGTCTTTTTTGAGAAATCTTCCTCATTTAAAGTGTCTATTAAGTTATCGAGAATTTCTACTGGTAGAACCTTGCTAAAGTCTTTATAGTAGATAAGATCTTTATCCTTACAAATATAAATTTGTCTTAAAATAAGGTTTCACCATTTTATTGTTACAAAATTTTTGGGTTTATTTTTCAATATGTTTCTTATTAATTACTTTATATTTAGATTATTATATATTTTTATTTTATCCAAACTTTGGAAAAAATTTTAGAAAAGAGAAACTTTGGAAAAACTTTAGAAAAGAGAAAGGCTATTATCTCGTCTTAATATTGAACATTGAAGACGATGCCGACGAGTACGAGAGCGGTATGGCAGACATTTTAAGAGTCATCCTTCAGAATTTAGAAGACGATTCTTACATTCAAATGATCCCCTCCTTATTCAGTCGATTAGCGGTATATCCCTCGCTTAATAACGAACAGCACCTCGCAATCACGTACCAAGACGATGTTAAAAGGATGATTCTGAATTCATTAAGGGACGAAGGAGCCATAAGCAAATCAGAGTTGATGGTCTGGCTTAAGGATACGTACCAAGAAGGATTTTTTGATTTGGAGGATGTTCTAACCGACCTCATAAAAAAAGGAATCATCAAGCAAACGTCTATAAAGGGTATGATTTCGGAACTGAACTTTCTTGTCAGTGATTTAATAATGTTGAGAGTCCCTCCGATGCAATTAGTAGAAAATATCGAAAAAAGTGGATTGCCCGCGCCATTCGTGGAGAATTATCTCCACGAAGTCAAGGAATTTTTCAAGGGCTATCGACCCACTGAAGCGGATAACGTGAAAATGGTCGACGCGTTAATTAACACGCAGGTCTATCAAACACTTCGGCTATTAAGAACTGCGATCGTTACCGAAAGCGATCTGGCGAAACTCAAGCAAAAAGGCGTGGACAACATAAGTAGCGCGTTAAAATCGCTCTGGGAGCCTGGTATGATAAAGATCTTTAAAGATAAAGGCGGTATCGAATATTTTGCGCTCATTTCAGATTTTTACATTGAAATGGTCTTTCCAAAATATCTATTGGGAATAATTAAAAACGCGTACGAGCAAAAGTCTAAAGGCAACAGCACGCTCATCGAGTATTTAAATGTGCTTGAAGAAACTTATCTTGCGCTCAAGTCAGGAGGAAAGCTTAAAGAAAAGCAAGTTGACTGATTAAACATTTAATATTTTAATCTTTTTTTTTTTTCATTATCTATATATATACTATTTTTCAATCTGTTAACTTTTAATTTTAAGCTCTAAAACAAGAACAGAAAAATAAGACTTGGAGCAAAGAGAATTAGGAGATATAATTTGCTAATAGATTACAAAATTTACCATAAAATTTGTTGGTAACCACAATTTTTACATTCTATAGACACCCCTTTTTCAGGAAAATGAGGAAGCGTCGTCCCACATGATCTGCATTCAAGATTAAGGATTTGATTGACATTTTCAACTAAACCTAAATCTAATGCGCTTTCTTTAAGTTTTACAAAAAAATAAGTTAGTATTGGAATTAAAATTCCCTGATCTTGAGAAAAAACGAGAAATTCAATTTTATTGGACATAATTTCTCCAATTAGCAAAACATCCGATTTAGTTTCTGATTCAGTTCCAAAAAACCATCCGATTCTTTTAGAATCATCTTTAGCAATCAGTGTAAATCCGGAATATTTGATTATTCTCATTAAATGATCGAAAAATGAATTTATATCTTTTTTACTTTCTGTACCAATCCCATAGCTTCTAATCGCTTTTTTAATACCATCTGATTCAGTGAATTCTTTAATATCACTATTTGAAATTGTTTTTTCTTCAAAACTTACAGATTTTATTTTTATTTCTTTTGGGAGTGACGTTAAGATCCTAGCAATATCCTTGTTATTAACATAGGAAGCGTGAGTACTAATTATACCTTTAATATTTAGACCATCAGGATAAATATAAGTGTTAAATTGTTTACTAGTGTTATCTGGTAATTGATCTAGTACCAGCTCGAAAAAATTAGTGTATTTATATTCAACTTTGGTACTCATCACGGCGTGTGGAGAGGATCTGAATAATTTTAAAAATTTTGGAAATCCTATTTTAATTTTAATGTGTGTAATTGGAACAGAACTCTGATTTGCAAATAAAACAGCATAACGATAATAACCACCATATTGTTTTAATTCAGTTGCCAGAATAATACGATTTTTTTGGTCAACTTCTCCCCTAGATATTATTTTATTCAGTTTATTTTGTTCTTCCATCTTCTTGAATAACACCTTATTATGAATCCGATTTGAATTTGAATTCTCCTTTTCAGATGGCATGTATTTTTTCTTCAATAAAGATTAGGTATTAAAAACATTTATAATATATATACCTGTACTTGATTCAACCGACAAAAATCAATTCATTATTTTCTTCTTTTATTGCGCTAAATTAAAATAGGAGAAAGAAGATAATTATATTTATAACTAAAAAAAATAACCATTTTCAGAAAAATCCATTTTCTTCTTTTTCCCAATTAAATATTGACTCGAAGTTATATAAAAACCTTTTGAATACTATTATTAAGTCGTATTGCAAGCCGAGACGGGAACGCTATGACGGTCATTCAAGCGAGGCGTTCCCAATCGTGACTCTGTTTAACGCAATAGTTGGAAATAGTCAGAGGACGGGAACGCAGATATTGAATCGAAAATTATCTATTCTCTTAAATGATAATCCATATCAATCCACGAAAAACGGGCGTATTTTACCCCATCCTTCTCAGATGAGGGATTATGGTGCGGGATTCTCTATGGATGAAGCAGACTGAGCGTTATTAAACATTTCTAAGGAGATACTACCCTTGTTATTGAAGCTAAAAATGATTCCAAGGAAATTAAAGATAATTTTTGACTTTCATAAAGAACAATATTACGGAAAGAAGGATAATCCCCACGTGATCGGAATAAAAGCCGAAAAAGGAACGAAAAAAGCTCATTTTTGGCATACTTGTGCCATCATTCTAAAAGGGCGGGAATTGCGGATCGGAAGCGAAATGGGGAAAAGGGCGTTAAAGAAGGAATCTTCGTGCATAAAATGATTGAATTCCTCGAATCATTAGGATTTTCAATAGAATTAACAGTAATGGACAAGAAATACTATCAAAAATGGATTTTCAAGTATTTACATCGGAAATACATTACCTATATTGTTCCCGTTAGAGAATCTGAGAAATTAAAGGAAATGAAAGAAGCGGCATTGAAAGATCCGAAGGATCCAGTCCAAACCTACGGAATGAAAGATGGATACGTGAAAGAGAAGGGTTATCAACGCCTTGAATTTAAAGCGGCTTTTTATGGGAAGAAGAACATTAATTTGGGAAGATTAAGAGTTCAATACCTCAACGGAACCAGGAATTTAAAAGATATATTGGCAGATATTTTCGTATTGGCAACGAATGGCTTCATTCAATCGCCGAATGTAAAAAGGAAATACTAATTTTATAAAAAACGAAAAGAGTACGGAGGTCGCTGGCGGATAGAAATTTCTTATCGAGAAGGCAATCCCTTCGTAATGTATTCGACCAGCGCCGACCCGAAAGTGAGAAACTTCTACTTCATTGTTAGCCTGTTGCTTTACAACTTTTGGATAATTGCGAATTTATTTCTTCACAAAAAGAGGTATTGGTTAGCAAAAGAGCCAAAGGCGTATTTTAAAGAAGATTTCAAGATCGCCTTGTTGACAACATTACAATATTTCATGAATACAGGCCCGCCCATCTCAAAGTTTTGTCGGATTAAAGGATTAATATATAAAAGATGTATTATTATTTAGTCAAGTACTAATATACTATTGAAAAAAATGTCTTATGATTTATTATTTACTACTTTTTTTTAATTCGATATAGTTTTTCAATAAATAGACAATAAATATTTTAGTTAGTGCTTCGTAATGCAGCAAGATCTACAACAGCAGGTACTCCCGTTAAATCCTGCATCAATATCCTGGAAGGTATATATAGGATTTCTTTTTTATCCTCGTCATTCGGAATCCACTTGAATAAAGCAAGAATATTGTCATTCGTAACAATTTTACCATTTTACCATCAAAATTCTTAGAGAACAAGGTAATTTACTAATATCATCGGGATAGAATTTAATGTTTTTATCATTCACTTTTAAAAGCTCTTTAACAAATTAATTCATTTTCAATGATTTATTTCTAATCGTCGTCATCATCGTCGAAACTAACAATCATCTTTTTCTTGTTAGGTCTATCCATTATAAAAGTACCATGACCTCCTAATTCTTCCGCTTTTTTCACTTTATATCCCGAGGATAAAGAATCCATCAATTTCATCTCTTCTTCTGAAGGACTTTCAAACATTCCATTTAAGGCATTTTTATCAAGATTAAAGCGCTTTGCAAGAAATTTTTTCGAGACATTATCAATCCCTTCTCGGAAAACTTGAAACACTCTTGAAAATCCTGTTTTTCTTTTTGAAGAACTTTTTTCTTTATTCATTCTTTTTTGATATTTTAACGCTTGTTGAACGTGAGAACTCCATTCTTCTCGAGGCACGTTCATCATTGAAAGTTCTGTTTTTAGTTCTTTAATTAGTTGCTTCTCTTCTTCAGAAAATGCGTGCTTTTTCTGCTTTTTTTTTCCCATGTTGTTCATTAGAAATAAATTAATTTAAAATTCCAGTCCAATATCAACTCAGAAAAATGATTCAAATTTTAAATAAATTTCCTTGGAGTTCTTATTCTCTATATTCACAAAAATTTAAATAAATAATAAGGATAATTCTTTAATTAAATAGATAACAAATTTAACCTTAAAAAAAGATGAACCCAAAATTTAAGTGGAATTTTCCTTACCCATCTAGGAGAATGCCTGTTCTGGCAAAAAATGTTGTTTCAACATCCCAACCATTAGCTTCTCAAGCAGGCCTAAGAATGCTTTTAAAAGGAGGAAATGCCGTTGATACAGCGTTGGCGACTGCTATTACGCTTACTGTGGTTGAACCCATGAGTAACGGGGTTGGTAGCGACGCTTTTGCCATTTTATGGGATGGGAAAAAAATTGTCGGGTTAAATGCGTCGGGAAGATCTCCTGCAGCGTGGATTCCAGAACATTTTTCAGAATATAAAGTCATGCCTTTTCTTGGATGGGATGCTACGACCGTTCCGGGTGCCGTTTCAGCCTGGGTAAAACTCTGGAAACAGTATGGAAGCCTTGAATTTAGGGAATTATTTGAACCAGCCATTAATTATGCAAGAAATGGTTATTTAGTATCCCCAATAATTGCGACAGGTTGGAGATTTTTATTCAGGCAGTTTAGAAAATTTCCTGATTGGGTAGATGCGTTTACTATTGATGGTAAAGCTCCAAATCCGGGACAACTATTTAAATGCCCCGCACAAGCCGATACTTTAGAAATAATTGCCAAAACGGAAGGTGAAGCATTTTATAGAGGTGAATTAGCAGCAAAAATCGTTAATCACGCAGAAAAAACTGGAGGGCTCATAACACTCGAAAA
>JAUXAJ010000038.1 GCA_030620005.1 Promethearchaeota archaeon
ATAACTAAAGCCATGGGATGTTGGGTTTACGATCTCGAGGGAAGGAAGTATTTAGACTGCTTGTCAGCTTATTCTTGTCAAAATACAGGTCATTGTCATCCCAAAATTGTAAACGCAATGAAGAACCAACTCAAATTGGTGGCTGTAACCTCAAGAGCATTCCATAATGACAAAATGGGACCTTTCCTCAAGCAATTATGCGAGATTATGGGACCCCATATTAACGATCCGAAAAACACGGGTATAATGGCTCTACCAATGAATACTGGCGCAGAAGCCGTAGAGACTGGGATAAAAGTCGCGCGAGCATGGGGTTATATTAAAAAGAAAATCCCTAAAAACCAAGCAAAAATCATTGCGTGTGCAAACAATTTCCACGGGAGAACCATAACTATCGTAGGTTTTAGCACTAATTTGGAGCATGGAAAGTATTTTGGAAATTTTGGCCCTTTTACTCCTGGATTTGAAATTATTCCTTATGGTGATGTTGAGGAACTGGAAAAATGCATAATAAATATTGGACCTGAAAACGTGGCAGGATTTCTATTTGAACCAATTCAAGGTGAAGCTGGCGTTAAACTGCCTCCGCAGGGATATTTAAAGAGAGTAAGAGAAATATGCACGAAATACAATGTTTTAATGATGGTTGACGAGATTCAAACAGGTTTATGTAGAACAGGCAAATTATTCGCTTGTGATCACGAAAATATTAAACCAGACGTCTTTATACTGGGAAAGGCTTTAGGTGGTGGGATTTATCCCGTTTCAGCTGTAATAACAACAAAGGAAATCGTTGGTCCCGATGTGATAACACCTGGAACTCATGGCAGTACTTTTGGAGGCAACTCACTTGCGGCAGCTGTAGCAATGAAAGCTTTGGATGTTCTTATTGGCGAAAAATTAGCAGAAAGGGCGGCGGAATTAGGACCTTACTTTCAAGAGGGCTTGAGAAGAATAGCGGCTAAAAAAACCAAAATACCAATTAAAGAGATTAGAGGAAGGGGTTTGTTAATTGCCGTTGAATTCGAAGGAAACGCGAGGCCTATTGTGGAAGAATTGATGAAAAAAGGCCTTCTCGCAAAAGATACTCATTCAACCACGATTCGTTTTGCTCCACCCTTGATAATAACCATGGAAGAAATAGATTGGGCCTTAAAAGTAATTGAACAAGTATTAATTAATTAATAAAAAATAGTTTATCAAAATAATATCAATTAAAACTAAAACTTGAGTTGATATGACGAAAAAGGACATTAACATTATTGGAGTTGCTCATGATCTTGGTCAATCAAGGAGAAGTGTTGATATGGGACCAAGTGCAATTCGCTTTGCAGGGTTAAATCAACAATTAAGCGAACTAGGATATAGTGTAATAGATGAAGGCAACATTAACTGCTGTACGTTTGAAACGGGGAAGGTTGGAGATGAAAACATGAGGTTCTTGGAAGAGATTGTTAAGCACTGCTCAGAATTAAAAATATGTGTAGAAGAAATTGTACAAAAGGAAAATTTTCCTTTAATATTAGGCGGGGATCATTCAATAACGATAGGATCGGTTGCTGGTCTTGTTTCTCGCTATGATCAACTCGGGATTATCTACATGGATGCTCATGGTGATTATAACACGCCAGAAACAACCCCCAGCGGTAATATACACGGGATGGTATTAGCGGCGATCACGGGACATGGCCCTCATGAATTAATTAGTCTAGCTGGTAAAATTCCAATGATTAGTGAAAAAGCGGCTGTTTTAATAGGGGTTCGGAGATTAGATCCTTTGGAAAAAAATGCCTTAAAAAATAGTAATGTATCCGTTTTTACCATTAAAGATATTGACGAATTGGGGATTTCAGAAGTCATTAAAAGAGCGATTGGTATTGTTACCAAAAATTCTGATAAATCAACATTCCATTTTAGTTTTGATGTGGATTGTATTGAACCCTCCGTGGCTCCTGGAACCGGTACCATTGTTCCAGGAGGTTTAACATACCGAGAAGCCCATCTAGCTTGTGAATTAGTCGCTGAAAGTCAAAAAATGGTCTCCATGGATGTTGTAGAAGTTAATCCTATTCTTGACCATGAAAATAAAACTGGAAAGCTAACCGTGGAATTAATTCTGAGCGCTCTAGGAAAGTCGATTTTATAAATTCTATTTGGCTCAAAACATAGTAAATTTTTTTCTTTCCTTATTTCAACACATGACCATTATTCTTTTTCTCAATTAAACCATTTACGAGTAGTTTTTCGAAATGTTTTTTTATCATGACCTTTTCAGCAATAAATTCATATTCTTTTTCTACATTACTATAAGTTTTGTATACAATGTTCTTTTTAAGCAGATCCTCAACCTTAATTGGATTAGTTTCAGATAAATGCTCCAAAATCCTCTCTTCACGCTCCTTGATTATTGACGCATGCAGGTCTAATTTTTCCTTAATTAAGTTTGCTCCCTTGTATATCCCTTTATGACCAGTAGCAATGACTTCCATGTTGAACTTTTTCAATTTTTCGATGGATCTTTCGTAATCAATGATATTCGAATCAATGCATCCATAGAACGGAAATCTTGAAAGGTCTATATCAGCTAAAAATCCTACTTTCGAGTTTTCTTCAAAAAAACATGAATGACCTGCAGTATGACCTGGCGTGTGAATAACTTTTAAACTGTAATCCCCAACCTCAATTAACTGGTTATCCTCAAATGTTTTATCAATTTTCGTGTTGATTAATTTAAGCCCTGCCATGAGTGGTGCAAATAGTGCTTCAACTGGAGTATCAGTAACATCGTAGTATTCGTTGAGTTTTTCCGTTAGATTTTCAATCACGTATTTATCTTTAATGTGACATGAATATTCAACATCTTGAAAAAGATAATTACCAGAAACGTGATCCTCGTGCCAATGACTTAGAATGACTTTATTAATTGAAAAGAATTTTTTTAACTTTCTGATATGTTTACTGGAAATTCCTGTATCAATCAATACATCTTCAACGAGCAAGGAATTTGAAAAGGGATATCGTCCCTTTCTAGATCCTTCTATAAAGTAAATACCTTCAAAGTCGTCAGACATTTGCTGAATGAAGTCGTTCATGACAATAACTAATGATTTAGTTTTAAAAATGTAAAAGAATGAGTTCTCTTAAACTTTATTTTTATGTGAAGGAAAAGTAATAGTTGATATCCAAATATTTTTCAAATAAAAAGAAGAGCTTCCATGAAGAGACATTCTAAAGTTTAAAGGGATTGATTTAAAGAATTTAACCACTTCTTTCCAGGGATTTCTAAACTTTTTCTGAAATGTATTGTGCTTATCTTCTCTTTATCATTTAGGTCTCGCTTGTATTTTTCAAAAAAATTAATAAAATAATCAGAAATCTTGTTTTCAATGGACTTTAAGCTGAAATCAGGGCTTAAAAAGAAAATTACGGTGTAACTATTAAAATTAAATAGGGCTTGCATTTTTATGTTTGTTCCACAAAAATTTACTCCCGATAAATCTTGGACGTTAATTTGCTCGGAAAATTGTTCCAAGGCAGTGACAAACATGGGTATTAATTCTAAATCAAATTCTTCTTTCTTTTCCTCATTGCTAATGTCTCTTTTTATAAAATATTCAAGGGCACCTTCAAATATTTCGAACTTAAGTAACGTCCTTCCTATTTTATCTGCAATAAAGCATCCTATTAGCGAAGGGATCTTATCCTGCTTTATTTTAGCGCAATAGTGATTAAGTTCTTTAGTAATCATTTTTTGTATCAAGGGAAATTTATTTCTAATAATCCTCAGAAATCATTTCACACTAAAAATTACACTTCTTTTTTGCTAAATTTGTAGCGTTAGTACGAAATTTCAAAAAAAAAATTTACAATTTCTTTAATCTCAAGATGATTCTACAAGCGTTTTTTTATAAATGATTTTTAAAAACACATGAATACAAATAAAAAAAAGATATTTAAGAACTATCTCCAAATTACTTCAAGGCATAAAAGCAACGTTTTGGAGAATGAACGAGTCCTTCTTCTCTAAGGTCTTTGATAATTTTCGAGACTTCTTTCGATTCAATTCCCGTTGTTTTTGCAATATCTCCGGGCCGTAAAGGCTTGCCAGAGCTTTTAAAAGCTTCCAAAATTTTATCTTTGTCGGTCATGATACTTCACAATTTTAAGTTTGATTTAAATAATTAAATATTTATTGTTATAATTTATAAAAATTTAAATTAACAAATAGCTCGCATCTAATAGCTCTTAGCTATGTAGACGGTACACTTTGCCGACTCACCGCAGACAATACAGCTAGCAAATTCGTGTTTTTCCTCATCAACTCGTTTCCCTCTGACAAAAGCACCAATTTCCTTTTCAACAATTTCCGCACAAGGTTCGCCGTCTTTGTCTATTGAACAAAACCCGCAACAAACGATTTTTCCTTGCTCTATTGCCTCCTTAGCCGAGTCTTTTTCGTAACAAAGTTCGATTTGGTCTTCAAAATCAAGTAATTTTTTTTCTTTTAACTCCTTAGTATAATTACTAGCAAGTTCATCAAGTTTCTTCACCAAATCTTTCTCGTTTACAAAATATTTTTGACCGTCGTGTCTCTTAATTACAACCACTTGCTTTTTTTGGATATCTCTAGGGCCAATTTCAATTCTGAAGGGAACACCTTTCATTTCCCAATAATAGAACTTGCTTCCAGGGGAGTCATCCGAATCGTCCAATTTCACGTTATATTTATCTTTAATTTTCTTGTAGATTTCTTTACATTTTTCTAAAACAATAGCCTCTTTTCCTTTGACTAAGATAGGAACAATTGCAATTTGCACGGGTGAAAAATCGAATGGTAGGATTAATCCCTTATCATCGCCTAAATAAGCTATCATGGCACCATAAATTCTGCTAATGCCAGGACCATAACAGGTTATATATCCATATTTCTCTTTTCCATCCTTATCCACAAATTTTACATCAAAAGGTTTTGAAAAATTCTGGCCGAGTAAATGCGTTGAAGGTAATTGCAGCACTTTTCCACTTCCCATCAAGGCGTCTGCAGCGTATGTAAAAAGAGCGCCACTAAATTTGTCCCATTGTGGTCTTTCAAAAAAGATTATTGGAAGACAAAATTCGTCTTGAAGCATTTGATAAGTCATTTCCATGTCTTGTTTTACCTGCTGTTTCGCACCATCTAGCGTTGCAAACACATCGTGAGATTCTATCCAATGAAACTCTCTTCCTCTGAAAAAAGGCCTTGTCATTTTCCCTTCGTAGCGCCACACTTGACAAGATTGATATCTTTTAAATGGCAAATCTTTATAACTTTGGATCCAGTAATGATACATCTTATATAATGCTGTTTCGCTCGTGGGTCGCAGTGCCAGTCTTTCGGATAACGGACCTGAACTTCCAGCTTCAGTCACCCAAAAAACTTCAGGCGAGAATCCTTTCACGTGATCTGCTTCTAATAAAAAGTTACTCTCAGGAATTAAAGACGGCATGATTAAGGGTAAATGACCTTTTTTTTCAAGCAGTTCTTCATACTTTCGATACATCTTTTTTATTGTAATAGTAGCCCATGGTCTATAGCATACAAAACCCTTTATATTGTATCTAATATCTGCGAGCTCAGCTTTGTTGATTAACTCAGTATACCACGCAGAAAAGTCTTCTTCCTTAGAAACTGTAATTCCTGTAATGGGAATGACTTTTTTCTTTTTTGCCATTGTAATCATTACATAGAATACTTTAAAAATTATATATTTATCGTTTAAATATCACAATAATGAAAGAAAAATTAATAATATCACATATTTAATCATTTGGAATTAAGTTAGCGCTCGTTATAATTGACCCTATTAAAGCCTCCTTCTCCGAAGACAAATCTGTTAATTCAATAAGAAGTATTGCAGCTTCATAACCCTTCGATGTTAAGAACTCCTTTAATTCTCTTCCAATAGCTTTTAGTGTTTCTTCGTCCCTAGATAGAATTGAATAATTTATTGTAGATTTCGGATTTTGTATTAAATCTAATTTTTCACCCATTAATTCTGCTGGAAAAATCGTGACCTCATCAGCACCCGCAATTTTCGCAATTTTCTTCAATTCTTCTTCGAGAGAACCGAAAGTGAAAAATTCGCGGTTCCTTTTCTCCAATTTTGATGCAAGAATCTTTTCTAAATTTTGCCTTGAATTTTGATCGTAAAAAGCCGTTAGTTCTTGCGTGCAAATCTGCTTGTACTTGCCGGAAATTAACTTTCGCTTGTCTTCTATAAATTCTATTAATGCAATATAGTATTTATCGTCAATTTTCTTAAAAAACTCTACATTTCTCACTAAGTCGGTTAACTTATCTATTAAATCGTAATAGAACTTTAAATTTGATTTAATTTGGAGTTTATCATCAATGCCTTTTATTTCGGAATAATACTTTTTAAGTATAAGGTTGATGTTTTTATTAACTTCTGCACACATTCTTGCTATATCGTCCACGGCTTTCAAAGACTTTTGACTAATCAGCTCCGTTAAATCTTCGTCTAAGTTTGACAGATACGCGAATATCTCGTGAATCTTTTTGAGATACTTATCCTCAATATAAGACAATGCTCTTAAAAAGTATTTTTTTTTTAAATATGAAACCTTATTAACTTGATAAAGCTAATCCCTTAAATTTTTATTGAAATTGATGTGTTTTAAAAATGTAAATATTAAAAAAAGAAAAAAAAATATTTGTTGTTTTTTACGCTTTAAATCAAAAGACCGTTCAATAGCTCTGCTATAACTTGTTTTTGATTTGTTTGCTTCGAGATCTTAGAGTTACCTCTGTAACCTTAGCAACTTCTGATACTTCGGCTTGCGTTTTCCGACAATTGCCCGCCTTAGCAGCCATGTATATGACGCTTGCGGCTAAACCTTTTGGATCCTTGCCTGTTCTTAACAAACCGTTTCTGGAGGCTTGCACTAACATTTTAATGGCTTTTTTCTGGATGTTCATTGGCAAATCTAAGTCGTTCCCAAAACGAAATACCAGCTGCTCCGCGGTGATAGGTCTATACTTCAATTTAAGTTCAGGTAATACTTCCTTAACCACCATACCGAGAGATCTGTGAACTGTTCTCCGTGGAGTTAGAGAAGCTTCGCAAACTTCTTCTAGCAATCGAGGAAATTCGTGCACTCGAATCGCAGCGTAAAGCGAGGCTGCAATAAAACCATCAATGGAGCGTCCCATTGTAAGCTTTTTCTTGGCAACTACCGAGTAGATCTTCCAGGAGGTTTCTTTGATGTATTCAGGGATGTTTAATTTGCTCGTGAGCATTTTTAATTTAGGCTTTGCTTCCCAAAAATTCCTTTCAATGCTTGAAATCAGGGAATTTTGGATCTTTGAAAGCCTTGAAAACAAGGTTTTCCCCTTGGCCCCGATTAATCTTCCCTTTGAATCTATCTTGCTATTTGGCAACATTGTTCTTGGTCCAAACTCGCGCCATCTAGGCTCAGTTCTCCTTCTTTTGTTAACTTCTTCAACCGTATAAGCTCGTCTTTCGTTTCCGACTAGGTTTCTTCCAATAATCATGCCGCATGAAACGCACACAGCGTCACCATCCTTAGATTCAATGCAAGGATTATCGCAACATTGTTCGTTTACAGTGTTTTCATCATTATCTTTTCTTTGAAGTCGGTCTCTATAGTTTGACATTTTGATACACTTTCATTTTTGATACAATTTCTATGACTTTTTTTTATTTTCGAAATTTTTAATCCTTCAAACTATCTTTTTTTGTACTTTGAAAATTGTTTAATGATTTTCAGTAATAATGATAATTTTTGTTATTAAATATCGTAATTTGTAATTACAAGTTTTCTAAAATAAAAACTTTTCTTATTATGATCTATTTAAACAACATTAATATTTAAAGGTATATCTTATGAAAAATATATGTACTGACGCATGCAACTGATTTTCCCATTAGGTTCCCATTTCTCATTTTTAGATATTTGATAAAAATGTAAAGAATTTTCAATAATTTTGATAGAATTATGATGAGACGATCTATTTTTTGTGTGTGTTTTTTTCATTTTTCAGTCAATAATTGAAATTTTTTCACCAACATAGAAATGTAAAGTCAGTTAAAATAATAAATTCGGGCACATGATAATTAAATTATAACATATATATTTTCGTAACAAAATGGTGATAAGTAATTGGTATTTGTAGAAATTGATAAAGGGTATAAAGTAAATTATATTGAGAAAGGAACGGGAAAGAATATAGTTTTCATTCACGGATTTTTAGGCAGTTCTTGGTTGTTCGAAGCTCAGGTGGAACATTTTTCGGAAAATTATCGGACAATTGCGATAGATCATTTAGGACACGGTAAAAGCGACAAGCCAGAATCAGAATCGTACGAATTAGTAGAATTAGCGCAATATTTGGATAAAACAATTTTAAAAATTATCGGCGATGAGAAATTTATCTTAATCGGTCATAGCATGGGCGGAATGATATCGTTAATCTACGCTACTACTCCTGATCTGGTCAAGAAACTTGACGGGTTGGTTTTGATGGCTACTGCGCCTAAATTAAAAAATCCGGGACTTGTACAATACATCAAGGAATTGAACGATGGAACGAGAAAGATTAAGTCGGATGATTCGTTGAACGTAATGGTTAACCTCTGCTTTAACCGGAAGTATAAAAAAGCATGTCCAGAATTAATTGAAGAATTCAAGAGGTTAACGCTTGAAAACGAGGAATATGTTGGTCTGAGGACGATGAATTCAATTGTCGGAAATTATAATGTCGAAGATAAGTTGAAAACCATTAGTATTCCCACATTAATTTTAGCTGGCGAAAAGGATGTGTTCATACTCCCTCAAGAGTCAAAAAACATGAACGAAATAATTCCTAACTCTAAATTGGTAATTCTTCCAGGAAAGATTGGTCACATGATCCAATACGAAGCTAAAGAAGAATATACTAAAGCGCTTGAGGACTTTTTCAAGAGCATTTATTCTTGAACGAAATCGAAAAAAAACTTATATTGCTCTAATATTTTTTTTTCTTATTTTTTTATGATGGCTAATAAGAATAGAATGAGAGGGAACGGGACGAGTGGCATCGCTAGCGACAATGCATACTTTTTTCAAATCTTTTTATTGTTTTATTATTTCATTTAATGAGATGCACCCTACGGGATTTTTTATAGCTTTCCGAAGTTCTTGTACAGGGTTAACTATAACTTCTTGTTCTTCTGGATGGAAAACGGTAACATTCCATTCTGGCTTTAACTCAACATCTAATCCTTCCTTTCCATAACCAAATTTCATGACAAGCTCACCTCATCTCATGGAGTATTTCTCTTGCTTTTTCAAAAATCTCGTGCGTTTTTACACCCGCCGGGCATAATGTCAAGCAAAGCCCGCACAATGTGCACGCGTTAAGTATATCGTTGATTAAATTTGGATTTTCTAAAGTTAATTCTCCATGGACTAACCCATTTAATAAACTAAGCCGGCCTCTCGGACTATAAGCCTCTGATTTATAGTGAATTCGCGAAGGGCAAGCTACTAAACAGAAACCACATCTCATGCAATTCAGATTTAACAACTTACCTGGTTGATTTTTTAACTTTCTTAGTAATTCTGACTTTTTTAATGGTCGTATATCTCCCTTTCCTAAGCCTGGATTTAAGATCATGTTTGGATCGAATAATTTTTTTATTTGATGCATTAAATCCACAACATCAGGTCCATGTTCTAGTTCTAAATAAGGCGTCTTAATCTTACCTATTCCGTGTTCTCCCGTTATAGATCCTCCTAAGGGAATAACAATTTCTTTGTATAGATAATCAATTGCCTTTTCAAAATCTTCTCGATCCTTCACGTCGTTCTCGTTAAAAACAAATGTAGGGTGAAGATTTCCTTCCATGTGGCAAACCATGGTAATTTGAATATTTGGAACATTTAATTTCTCGGGGAGTTCTTCAAATTTTTTTACTGCTTCTGCAAAGTCAGTAATCTTAATAGTACAATCTTCAACACAACAAGAAGGTCCTAATCTGGAAAGCGCTGGAAGCGCTGACTTTCTGGCACCAATTAACATGTCCCTTTCTTCCATATTTTTAGCGATTTTATTAAAAATTGGGTCGTGTCTTATTATTATATCAAATAATGTTGAAAATTCTTCTTCAACCGCTTTTTCATTCCTACCATCTATTTCAGCCAATAAAGCATATCCCAGAGGGTAATCTAAAAACTCTCCCTTTACATAATCGAAAATAGCCTTGACCGTAACTCTATCCATGAATTCTAGTAAATTAGGAACAATCCCACTCCTTCTTAGTTCCAATACGGCATCTGTCAAATTATTGACATCTTCAAATATAAAAAATCCTAATTTTCTATTCTTGGGCAAGGGTATTATTCTTATACCAATTTTAGTAATTACCCCTAAAGTCCCTTCAGAGCCAATTATTAAATCTTTTAAGTTATAGGAACTCACAGATTTTAAGACTTTTGACCCAAATGTCATGATTTTACCGTTTGTGAGAACTACTTCTATAAAAAGCACGTAATTTTTGGTAACGCCGTATTTGAACGCTTGAACTCCACCTGCGTTGGTAGCTGTCATGCCCCCAATAGTAGCGACTGAGCTAGAACCAGGATCTGGAGAGAAAAAAAAACCATGAGGCTTTAATTTTTCGTTTAGATCGTCACAGATAACGCCAGGTTCCACTTCTACTAAATAATTTTCGATATCTATCGAAAGTATTTTATCCATGGCGCTAAGATCTAAAACAATGCCTCCATAGGGGGTCATCGACCCAGCAGATAAACTTGTTCCAGTTCCTCGTGGTGTAACAGGGATTTTATTTTCATTAGCTATTTTTAAAATTTCAGAAACTTGTTCTTTATTTTGGGGCATCAATATTAAATCAGGGAGCCACTCTGGTTCAACCATTGTCCCTCCAAAAAGATAGCACCATCTCACTTCTTTTTCTACGAAAAAATATTTTTCCCCTACGATTATCTTAAATTTTTCAAGCAATGTTTCTGAAATTTTATTGTATTCCGGCTTCATCATGAGTCCTTTTGTTAAATTTTTAATGAATTTAAAAGTTTAGAGTTTAATAATTTTGCTTGTTATTAATAATAAGGATTTTATAAAAGAATGGGTATTTTCATTCTCTTATTTTTTGAATGGTTGATGGTAACTTCAAATAATCTTAAAAATTAAATCTTACAAGGTATGAAATTCATCATTCTCAAAACCCCAAGACCTTAGAATCTGTTCTGTATTTTTCATCATGTTTTCTACAAATTCCTTTACAGAGACTATCTTATCGCAATGACCTACTGCCATTGAGTGAGTTGGAGAATCTCTCAATTGAAGATGAAAAATTTTCTTGTAAAACTTCTCGTCGAAAATATCTTGGGTAACACATTTTTTTTTCCAATAATCTGAAGCTGGACTCTCTTTTGTAGCTATGAGCGCACTCGCAACGCATGCGGCTTCAGCACCCATGGCTAAAGCTCCAAGAAAACCTCGAGCGTCTCCAATGCCTCCTGCTGCGATCACTGGAATTTTAAGTAATTTTTTAGCCATAGTCATGTTAACTAGGGTGGTATTTTGATTTGGATTTTTAAAACCCGTGCCTTCAAGACCCACAATAGTGACGGCATCAGCACCATCTTTTTCTGCCGAGATCGCATGTCGAACGGTTGCCGATTTATGAAACCAATAGCATCCAGCTTCGTGTAATTTCTTTCCGATTTTTTCTCCTTTGTATGCTGAGGTAGTGCAAACTTCTGTTCCCGCGTCTATTGCGATATCTACAAAATCCATGTAAGATTCTTCATTTCGACCTCTTCCACCTCGTTGCTCAATTATATATGATGGCATTATCGAGAAATTAACTCCCCAGGGTTTGTCTGTTAACTCTTTCATTTTATCGAGCTCTTCTCGAAATTCTTCGTTAGTTTTATAATTAAGAGCAGTTATAATGCCAAAACCTCCAGCGTTAGAAAAAGCAGCGGCAAATTCAGCCCGACCTAACATGGCAAAGGCACCCATCACGAGAGGATATTTTGTTCCCGTCATTTGGGTTATTTTTGTTTTCCAGATCATTTATATCACGAATAAATCAATTGCTTATTCATACCAATAAATTTTTTTCTCTATATAAACTAAGTATAATTAATATTAAATAATAATAATATAATTCCTTTAAATTTTTGCCTAAATCAATGTTAATTTACTTTCATTCTTGTTTTATGAATAATTTCTCTCGCTTTTTCAAAGATCTCGAGAGTCTTTACACCCGCCGGACATGTTGTCGCGCAAATTCCACACAAAGAACATGCATGTATTATATCGTTGATTAACTTTGAATTGTTAAAAGTTAATTCTCCATGGACAAGACCATTTAAAATACTTAAGCGCCCTCTAGGACTATAAGCCTCGGACATGTAATGGATTTTAGAGATGCAAGTTTCCCTACAGAACCCACATCTAATACAATTCAAGCTTAATATCTTATCTGGTTGATTATTTAATTTTCTTACGGTTCTGATAATTTTTAATTGTCGTTTGTCTCCTTTTCCTTGACCAGGGTTTAAAATCATGTTAGGATCCAATAATTTTTTAACTTGTCTCATTAAGTCCACGGCAATTTTCCCATGTGCTTTCTCAAGGAAATTAGTCTTTATTTTTCCAATTCCATGTTCACCTGTTATTGACCCTCCTATAGGAATTATAATTTCGTTGTACATGTAGTCTTTAGCTTTATTAAATTCTTTTACATCATTTTCGTTGTTTTCGTTAAAAAGAAAAGTTGGATGCAAGTTTCCTTCCATGTGACCAAAACTAGCGACTTTTAAATTTGATAAATTTAATTTTTTAGGAATTTTTTCAATTTTTTTAATAATACATGCGAAGTCAGTTATCTGAACGGTGCAATCTTCTAAACAACAAGTAGGACTTATTCTTGCTAATGCAGGAAGCGCTGCCTTTCTTGCTTCTATTAATTTTTCTCGTTCTTCTGTGTCAGCTGCTATCCTAAAAATCAAGGGATTATTTACAATCATTATATCGTGTAAAACGGAGAATTTTGTTTCTATTTCATTATCACTATCTCCATCAACCTCGGCTAATAACACGTATCCTAAAGGATAATCCGTAAATTCTCCACCTAAATACTCGAAAACAACTTTGGTCGTCAATTTATCCATAAATTCCATTAAAATTGGAACGAGACCAATTTTTCTTGTACTGATTACTGCTTCGCTTATATTTTCTACGTTTTCAAAAATATACAAGCCTAATTTTCTTTTTTTAGGCAAGGGTTTTATTCTCAATCCGATTTTAGTCATGACGCCAAGAGTTCCTTCAGACGATACCATTAAATCCTTTAGATTATATGAAGATACAGACTTTAGAACTTTAGAGCCTAAATTTAAAATGTTACCGTTGGCTAAAACTACTTCTAGAAAAAGCACGTAATTTTTGGTAACTCCATATTTGAAAGCCTGCATCCCCCCAGAATTATTAGCAACCATTCCTCCTATGGAACAAACAGAACTCGAACCTGGATCTGGGGGGAAAAAGTAGCCGTAATGGCTTAATTCTTCGTTTAAATAGTCGCAAACAACACCCGGCTCGACTTCAACAATATTATTTTCAATACTTATAGAAATAATTCTATTCATCTGGCTTAGTTCTAATATTATACCTCCATATGCGCTCAAAGATCCCGCAGACAAACTCGTACCGCTCCCCCTTGGTGTCATAGGGATTTTATTTTCGTTTGCCAATTTTAAAATTTTTGAAACTTGTTCTCTCTCCTTGGCATTAATACTAATTCGGGCATCCAATCTTTTTCGAAAACTGATGCTCCAAATGCATACGTCCAAAGAATTGATTTATCGTTAAAAAAATAATCTTCCCCTACTATTTCCTTGAATTTTTGAAACAGAAAATCGGAGATTTTATTATAATTTGAGCTCATGTTTGAATTTTGTTTTGAAATTATTGTTGAAAGAAACATGAAGATTAAATTCTATTCAATATTTTAATATTACTTTATTTAATAGCAAATGGAATTAAATAAGAAAAATAATAAATAATTTAATTGTTCACTTCCTTATTATTAATAATTAAAGAATAATTTTAGTGATTTTAGCACATGACCGAATTAATATTAACTGGAATGGTTTTCGAGACAATTATCATAATAATTATTTCAATTCTGCAAATACTTATATTAATGCGATATTTCGAGAAGCGAAATAAACTTACATTGTACTTGTTTATGATATTTTTAAATTTTGTTATAGCTATTGTTTTTTCTTGGCTTTCAAAAGTCATTGTATTGTACTCTGGAATTGAATACGTGTATAATAACGCTTTACCCGATCCAGGCACTTCCTTATCTTGGTTATTGTTACGGATTATAGATTTTAGATTCAGCTTTGTCTTCGTCACGATCTCTACATTTTTTTCCTACATATTAAAAGTAAGTATTTTCGAGAAAGGGTATAACCAAATTCATAAAACAATAGTAATAATATATGGTTGCTTTACCGTCATTTATTCACTATTAGCGTATCAGAGAGGTAATACTTTTTTAGACGTTTTAGCATTTCTCTTCGTATTAATTTACCTTTCAATGATTTACATTCCATTCCTTATTAGATCTTTCAATACTTATAAAAAAGTAAACGAGCAAGTGTATAAGAAAGCTTTTTTATCGTTAGTTATAATGAGTTTATCATTCATGCTTGTATTTTTAAGTTTTTTAATTGATAGGATTTTAATATTACTTGGCGATCCTGGATTTACAATATTTTACTTCATGGGTTGGACCCTTGTTGTAATAGGCATAATGGGCGCGTATTTTGGATATATTAGACCAAAGGACAAATAAAAAGAAGAATGATACATGTAAAAAAGATAGCCTTCTTAAAATTTTCAGATAGATATTTGAGTCAATATCGCCATGAAATAACTATAAATGACTAATGTAAAAAAAATTATTTCAGTTGGAATAATTTGTTTTTCATTGATTTTTGCATCTTACGGAATTTTTATCGTACAAGAATTTTTTACGCCTGAAGATGTTGAAGATCCAGACGAATATAATATTGAAATTCATTTAAAATTAAAATTTGACTTCCGTGGTTTTTTCAAGAATCCTTTTTTACCATACAATCAGAACAATCTTCCAAAAGGGTTAAAATTAACATTTATCCATGGTTTTAATGATTCAATAGTTATATCTTGGTATACAGAATTGTGTGCAACAGATCCTACCGTTACTTACTCTCTTAATTATGACTTGTCAAGTTCCATTGAAGTTAAACCTAATTCTACGGAAATTGTGCCTTTTACAATAATTTATACCGCAGAGTTAATGAACTTAAGCCCAAATACAACATATTACTATCAAATAAGGTCAGATCAATATAATAAAAGAGAAATAATTAACTTTACAACCTTGGGTAATAATAATAATAACAGAGTGAGATTTTTAGTTTATGGGGACTCCCGGACGCAAAGAGATGTTAGAAAAACTCTTGTAGAAAAAATCATGAATGACTACGGAAATGATTTTGAATTTACGATTTTATTGGGAGATATTGTTGAAAATGGTAGAGATCAAGTTCTGTGGAACAATTTTTTCGAAGATTTTGAGAAAATTAACGCTTATAAACAGGGAATTTATGTTGAAGGTAATCACGAACGAGGTTTGGAAACTAAAATGTACGACAATCTTCCCATGATGAGTAATGGAACTAATCGGCATTATTCACTTAGTTACGAAGGAATTGGCTTTATAATTCTAAATTCTAACGATTACACGATTAATGACGATGTTCAGACAAACTGGTTAAACCAAACGCTAATTAAATTCTCAAAGGAAAATACTTATAATTTTGCTTTCATGCATCATCCATTACTAAACGATAGTAGGTCGTATTTATATCATAGAGAAAAATGGAGGCCTTTATTTGAGAAATACAATGTGACATGCATTTTCGCAGGACACAATCATCATTACGAAAGAAGTTTTCCAATTATAAATTGTACCACTTTAGAATACGATGATTCTGAATTCTATAATTTTACACACCCTATAAAGCCTATCTATTTCGTTTCTGGTAGTTGTGGCGCACCTCTTTATTCTGTAAATACACAGGATTACATGGCTAAAACTACTAAAAATTATCATTTTCTATTAATTGAAGTAAGTGAAAAAGATATGAAATCTACAATTTCTTTAGAAACATGGGTAATGCCAGAAGATTTTGGTGATCTTTACTTAGCTGATAATATAACAATAACAAGATGGAATTAGAAATGTGTAATGAACTACTCTTCGCTAAATAAATAAAGGAGGGAGTTTTAAATTCTTTTGCAGGAGTAGTTTCTGAAGGCGGTTTATCAAGTTTTTAAATAAGTCATTTCTGACAAGGTTATTGAACTTTATGCTGATATATTAGCTGAATGGGATAACGATATTAGATTGTTTGAAGATTTCGTTTTTTGCAATTTGAGATAATATAATAGAAAATAATTTAAGAAATCATATATTATCTATTTCTTGAGAATATTAATAACAATATTTTTCTTTTCAAGCAAATGACACGCACATCTTTTGATTATAACAACATCGGTAATGATAAAGACTCGGAAATTAAGAGAAATATCATTATGAAAAGTGACATATCAAGAATTAATTTACTTTCTTCAAGCTATATTGATAATTCTATTAAAAATTTATCTCGACCAAGATTTTTAGGCTCCTTGCATTTAAGAAAAGAGACTTGTGGCGGCAACGTGAATTCAGTTGAGAATTTGTTAAAAGGTGAACTTGAATTAAAAATCAATAATGCCATAAGGAATTCTTTATTTAACCCATTGACAAAAATATTGATTTTCTTGACTATTATCCTAAATTTGATTTGGCTACTTTCTATCCTGTTTTAAAGTATTCAATAGAGAAAGAATTATTCTTAATTTATTAAGCATTTAATTGAGATTATCTAATTTCAATAGTGTTTTCTTTAAATGTTGGAGTATAAAAAAAAAAATTATTAATTAATATCAATTGGAAATAAAATAAATTTTAAAGAAATATAGTTCTTTTATTATTTACATTAATCAAATTAATAATTGAATATAATTACACGATAAAAGGTTGGCGAGCTATTGATTTACGATATTATAATTATTGGTGGTGGAGTAACAGGGGTAACTATTGCTCGCACCTTGTCAAAATACGATCTAAAGATTTGTTTATTAGAAAAAGAAGCAGACATTGCTTCAGGAACAACTAAAGCAAATTCTGGAGTAATTCACGCAGGTTATGCTTCTGAGAGAAAATATATAAAAAGAAATTTTTGTATCAGGGGTAATAGATTATACACCAAGGCTCAAGACGAATTGAATTTTCCTTTCGAGCGGGTAGGCTCATTCGTAGTCGCGTTAGACGATAGTGAAATCAAGGAATTGGACGAAAAAAGAAAGAGAGGAACTGAGGATGGGGTTCCTGGCCTAGAATTAATCTTAGATAAGAAAATAATAAAAAAAATGGAGCCCAATTTAACTGATGATGTCGTTGGTGTACTACACGCTCCCTCTGCGGGCGTTACCAGTCCTTACGAGATGACAATCGCTTTGGCTGAAAACGCTGCCATGAATGGTGTTAAGTTCTTCCGTAACCATAAAGTAAGTAGAATTTCACACTCTGACTATATATATACTTTAAAAACAAATCAAGGAGAGTTTCAAGGATATAATCTTATCAACGCTGCCGGTTTATTCGCAAGAAAAATTTCAAAAATGGTTGGGCTAGATTATTTTGATATATCGCCAAGAAAAGGAGAATATATATTATTTGACAGAAATTCTCTTCAAATAAATAAAATATTATTTCCAATGGCTACTAAAGTATCAAAAGGTATATTAGTTTGTCCGACAGTTCATGGAAATATATTCGCTGGACCAAATGCTCAAAACATTACGGACAAGAGAGATATCTCAACTACAACTGCAGGACTGAAAGATATATTGGAAGGGGCAAAAAAATTAATCCCAAATTTACCATTAAGGAGTGCTATTAGAAATTTTGCAGGACTTCGAGCGGTTCCTGGAAATTTAGATTTCATTATCGACAACACCGATGTATGGGGCTTTATTAATGTAGCGGGCATATTATCTCCTGGATTAACTTCTTGCTATGCGATTGCTGAGAAAATAGAAGAATTTTTGGAACTATTAGGAGTAGAAATGAAAATCAAGGAAGAATATAATCCATGCAGACCAAAACCTGAGAGATTTACGGAATTTACTAAACAGGAGATAGATAAAAAAATCCAAGAAGATTCCCTTTGGGGAAGAATAATATGCAGATGTGAAATTGTTTCTGAGCGAGAAATTCTTAACGCGATCCACGCACCTGTAGGTGCTACCACGGTAGACGGGGTAAAATTCAGGTGTCGCCCAGGGATGGGACGTTGTCAAGGGGGGTTTTGTAGACCACGTGTTATGGAAATATTGTCAAGAGAATTAAATCTTCCATATGAAAAGATAACAAAGAATGGCGAAGATACATATATTTTGATTGGAAAAACAAAAAGCATTACTTTAAAGAAAATCGAAAGGGGTGCAATTGAAAGATGAGGACTTATGACACTGATGTTGTCGTTATTGGTGGCGGTTCGGCGGGCATGGCGGCAGCAATAGAAGTTAAACAAGCTGGTTTAGAAACTTTAATATTAGAGCGAGATAGGGAATTAGGAGGGATAACCTTACAATGCATCCACAATGGATTCGGCTTACATGAATTCGAAGAAGAATTAACTGGGCCCGAATACGCTCAAAGATTTATTGATCAGGTAAAACAATTAGAAATACCATTTAAATTAGAAACAATGGTAATAGAAATAACAAGAGACAGAAAAGTATATGCTGTAAGCAGTTCAGAAGGATTAATAGAAGTGCAAGGTAAAGCGGTAATACTTGCCATGGGTTGCCGGGAAAAAACAAGGGGAGCAATTAACATTCCTGGATTTCGGCCAGCAGGATTATTTACTGCTGGACAGGCACAGAGATTTGTAAATATTGAGAATTATTTACCTGGAAAGGAAATCGTAATTTTAGGGAGTGGAGATATTGGAATGATAATGGCACGACGCTTGACTTGGGAAGGTTGCAAAGTTAAAGCCGTGGTTGAGATCTTACCTTATGTTAGTGGATTGCTCCGCAATCAAGTTCAATGCCTTGAAGATTACAACATCCCTCTTATTACTGGTTATACGATAACAAGAATACACGGCAGGGAACGAATTCTTGGAGTTACCATCGAAAAAGTAGACATGAATTTTGATCGAATCATTGGTTCAGCCAGATTTATTGAATGTGATACTCTCTTATTATCAGTGGGATTAATTCCTGAAAATGAATTAACTCTGAATGCCGGTGCGGAACTTTCATCAAATAATGGACCAGTAGTGGATAATAATTTAGAAACTACCATAGATGGTGTTTTTGCGTGTGGAAATGTTCTACAGGTTCATGATTTAGTAGACATGGTAACAGCAGAGGCAAAAAGAGCGGGTATTAATGCCGTTGAATATATTAAGAATCGCTACGGTAAAGAAATAAGAAAGGATGAAAGAATTAAATGTGTTCCTGGAGACAATGTTAATTATATTAAGCCGGATTTCATAAATAAACACGATATAGGAAAAGATATAATATTCACTTTTAGAGTGAGAAAACCAGGCATAAGAAAATTAATTCAAATTAAAGATTACGAGAATAATATATTATATAAAAGAAAGAAAATTCACGTAATTCCAAGTGAAATGATTGAATTAAATATAAACTTAGAGAAAATTAATATAAATCCGTCATGTGGAAAGTTAGTAATTGAGGTTATTGATCGTCCAGAAGTACTAATTGATGAGGATTAACGGAGGCTAAAATTAAGATGGCAGAATGTATTACTGAAGTTGTGGCTGTTATTAGGTGTATTGTTTGCCCAACCGGTTGCGTGATTCAAGTTAAAAGAGACGAGAATGGCGAAATTTCGTACGAAGGTTATACCTGCAAACGAGGTTTAGAATATGCCGAGCAAGAATATTTAGCTCCAAAAAGAATTTTAACTACAACAATGCAAGTAGAAAATGGATTTTTACCTTTAATACCTGTTAGAACGGATAAACCCATTTTGAAAAATAAATTATTTGAAGTATTACGCATCATTGCTCAGAAAAGAGTTAATGCTCCAATTAAGATGGGTGAAATTTTAATAGCGAATGTTTTAGGGTTAGAAGCTAATGTGATAGCTAGCCGCAACTTAACTGAATCGTGACAATTTTAGAATCCGATACATCAAACTCTAGTAGCGTTTTTCATATATTAGTTCACCTTGTTCATCGACTTGTACTCATTATTTTCGCAATTAGATAAATATTAATAAATTAAGGATATTAATATAACATGGAAGTTTTTCTAAAAAGAGCAGAGAATCCATTCAAGGAGAAGATTGGAGCAGAAAAAACCCGTAAGATATTTGATGACCTAAAAAATGCCTTACATCTGATACCTGGAGAATATAGCGGTAGCTTAGGTCCAGAAATCCCACGACTTCTTTTTAAATATTCACAAGGACTGGATGAGATACCTAATGAAATTATTGAAGGTATTTTGCATCATTTTTTATTATTTACTAATTCTCTTCATTCTCAATTCATCACCTCCCTAAAGAGAAGGTGTTTTCTTGAGCAGTCATGGTAAAAGATTGTATAAAAAAAAATATGCGGAGAAGTTTAAAATATGGATTATTAGTACCTTGTAAAGCAAGTTTGAATCGACAAGGACTCGATCACATTGTAAATCGCATGGAGTTACAGCTTGAAGGCGAAGTGCGTAATTTTATTAATTAAATTAAGGAAAAAATCATTTATATATACACAAGATTTAGGAATTAATCCAAATAGTAATAAAAAAATTACCAAAACTATAAAAAAAAAGATTTATTTTGATAAAAATTGATCTGAGTTTTTATTTTTCTTTAATTGATATATTCTCGCCAAGTGCTTCCCGTGCTCGCGCCTCGAGAACTTCTTGCACCTTAGCACGGTTCTTTGGGTAAGTTTTAAGCGCGAACCACCAACAGAATATGCCCGGCAAAATGAATAACATGCCAATAGTCATGGCAGTTGAAAAATCTTGACCTACTATTTCGAAAATAATACCTACTAGGAGAGGTCCTAGAGCTCCACCAAGTTCTTCCACGAATCTATTAACGGCGTAAACAGAACCCCGTGTCTCAGGTAAATTTATGGAATTAATAATCGGAGGTTGGTTAGGATCGTAAATACTGTTTATAAAGCTTGCTATTGTAAAAAGAATCGTAAAGAGCAAAATACCCGGGTTGTTTAAAGCTGCCTCTAAGGTGTTTGTAGAATCCGCAGGAGAGCCTTGTATCCAGAATGTTGCCATGTAAATAGGTGTCGTTACTGTAAAACAAATTGCAATAAGTAAAACTCTCACGCGGGCATGCTTTTTTTCGAGAGAATCTCCAATTTTACCCCAAAAATAAATGCCAAATAGCGTGCTAGGTGAAGCAAAAAAAAGAAAAAGAATGCTTGCTACCAGAGGGGTCACGTGAGCAGGACCATTAAGTAGGTAAGGATAAAAACAAAATAGGATCATCGATACTCCTAATAGGGAAAATATCCCTTCAACGAAAATGAGGGCATTTGTTTTATTTTGAAAAATATTTTTGAATGATTTTAAGGATAATCGATAATCATACGAATAATTTTCGTTCGCAGAAAATAGTTCCCGCAATTCTTCTTCTTGCCTGCCCATCTCGTAATTTTTCCCAATAATACCATACAAAGCCGTATAGATGGCAACTAAAAGTCCAACTATCAAAAAGGGCAACTGCCACGTGGAAGTAAAAAAACTGGCTAAAAACAATCCAACAAACATCCCAAGAAACATGAAAATGGACGAATAGCCATATATTTCCCCCTTTTTGTTCGGGGGCGTCAGATCTCCAATAATCGCTTGAGCCACGGGTATGAACCCTCCAGACCCAAAACCAAGTAATAATTGACCAATAAGGAATGAGCAATAATTTACGCTGAATCCCGCAATAAATAACCCACCTATCCAAAAAATTAGTGAAATAAGTGCCGCTTTCTTGCGCGATATTTTATCTGCTAAAATCCCAAATATCAAACAGGCCATTGCTGAAGCGCCCATTTGAGCAGTTATTAATAAACCCATTTCAATGGCTTTGAATGCTCCTAATCCAAAAAAGAAGTGTGAGATGGCTATTAGATTTGGTAAAATAAGAGTTCTTGATAATTCTTTAAAAAAAAATCCTATTATTATCAGACTAATCGTTAATTTTCGGGACATTGTTATTATACAATAAAAATTACGAAAAATTATTATTATTATTAAAATCTTCAAAAAGTTAAAAAATATTGCACGGAAGAATAAATAAAGCAATTCGAAGCGGATTTTTTAATAAAAGTTATTCTTTTTTGACAATTTTTTCAAAAACTTGCTCTATTAACTCGTGCTTAGATTATCAATTTTATTTAAATTTTCAAATTTAAAGACATTAGCAAATCTTTTTAAATCAATTTTTAGATCAGTAATACAAAATAATTTTTCTTTTTGAAAAAAAAGGTTATTAAATTTGTCTGAATTTGAAGAAAAAGTATTAGAATTGCTTAAAACAATAAATGATAAACTAGATAAAGTTTTAAAAGAAGGTGGTGCTGTTGTTGCTGAAAGCGCAGCGAGCGCCTCGGCAAGTAGCGTAAGCACGCCGTCTCCTAGCACGACAGCTACAACTGGACCTGCAACCACGCGAAAACCTTCTGATATAGTTGATAAGCAAGCAGAAGAAGAAAAAATGATAGAAAAACCCCCAATAGAAGGTAGGAGAATTTGCCCTAAATGTAATGGAACTGCCTTTAAGGAGGAAGAAGATCGTACTAGGGTCCTTCATCAAATGGGGGGAATGAAAATTTACAAGAAGAAGCAGATCTGTAAAAGCTGTGGCTACGAGTTATAAATATTTTAACTTATAAATCTTTTTTAAATTTAATTTTTCCATATTTTTTTTTATTAGATATTTATTAGATTTATTTATTTTTTTTAAAAAAAAGATTCACAAGAATCGCGAGAAACTACGTTTATCGTCATAAGTATCCCTATTTATATCAATTAAATCTAATTTTTCAGTTTCTTTAATCTCTTCTTTCTTGAATGGGTCTTTAAATTGCATGTCGTATAGTTTCTTATAAAAACCGTTTTTAATTTCGACTAATTCTTTATGTGAGCCTTCTTCTATAATTTTTCCTTTATCTAAGACGACTATACGATCAGAATTAATGATTGTTGACAATCTATGAGCTATAGAAATGCTCGTGCGTCCTTTTAATAAAGTCTCTAAAGCTTGTTGGATTAAAAGCTCGCTATAAGGATCTATAGACGATGTGGCTTCGTCAAGTATTAAAATCGGAGGGTCTGCGATCAACGCCCTGGCAAACGCAATTAATTGACATTCTCCTTCAGACAATCGACTTCCTCTTTCACCTACAATAGTATCATACCCTTTTTCAAGTTGCATTATAAACTCGTGAGCACTTACATTTTTTGCCGCTTCAATGACCTGTTCGTCTGTTGCGTTCAATTTGCCATACTTGATGTTTTCCATGATTGTTCCCGAAAAGAGAAAGTTTTCTTGTAGAACTATACCCATTTTCATTCTAAGGCTGTTAACTTTGAGTTCTTTTAAGTCATGCTCATCTATCATTACTTTTCCTTCTGTTGGATCGTAAAATCTACTTAATAGTTTGATAAAAGTGCTTTTTCCAGCTCCAGTATATCCTACTAACGCCATCCTTTCCTTTTCTTTAATTGTAATATTAATATTTTTTAAAATGGGAACATTCTCTTCGTATGAAAAGCTTACATTATCATACTTTATCATTCCTTTTATTGTATTGAGTTCGATTGCGTTAGGATCTTCCTTTATTGATGGCTCTTCATCTAAGAGCCGCACTATTCTAGCACCAGCTGCGATTGAGTTCTGTAACATGGTCATGAAGCCCATGAGAGAAAATAAAGGTTCAAAAAACATGAAAATATAAAACATGAACGCTACTAAAGTTCCTTGGGTTATTGACCTTTCGCGAATTAAGACTCCCGATACAAAAAATATGGCCCCAAACCCGATTGTAATCATGGTAATTATGATTCCTGGCATGAAAGCTATCAATTTTGCGGCTTTCATCGTAGTTTGCCTTTCTAATTCCGTAGCATCGTTGAATTCTTCTAAATTGCGTTTTTCAACGGCAAACGATTGGATTATGCGCATTCCCATAATTGATTCGTCAAGCACGCTTGTTACTACAGCTACTCTTTCCCGCAATTCGTTAAAAAAGGTTCTTGCCTTTTTAAATAGCACCCCCGCAATTGAAAAGAGAATTGGAACGATCATAAAAGCAACTAACGTTAAAACAGGGCTTAGAACGATCATGAAAAATAATGCTCCAAATACTAAAAAGAAATTACTGACTGAAACCAATAGACCTGATTGGATAAGTTCTTGGATGGTATTTACGTCTCCCGTGAGGTAGTTTAACCGTTTTCCAGCAGTTCGCCTTGGATTTTCGTGATAATCCAATCCTAATTTTTGAAATTTAATAAATAACTCGTCTCGCAAATTATACATCGTAATAGTTGCTAACTTTGATATGATATATCCTTGAGCAATTTTAGTTAACACGCCCGAAATAGTCATCATGAAAAAAAGTATCCCTAAAAACATG
>JAUXAJ010000103.1 GCA_030620005.1 Promethearchaeota archaeon
ATAACGCCCTTCTACAAATTTTTCAAAAAATCTTGTAGATGTTATATTAAATTGGACGTCTTGAACTTTTCCATCGTCACCTAGAACTATTCTTAATCCACCATGACCTTCTAATCGGGTTACTGGTTCAATTATTATTTCCTTTACCATTTTTTTATTCGCCTCCTTTATAATCCCTATTGGCCGCAAGTGTAAATTTTTGGAACATTCCAATAGGATCTTTCACTTGACTTAATAATTCCTCTTTTGACAACGCTACATTAAAGCCTTTAGTCACAACATCAGCATATCGAGATGCTTGATCTGAAACCCATTCTGTTTGACCGTAGCAGCCGGTACAAGGAGCATTGACTCGAAGACATAAACCTCCACACCCCGCTTTGGTTATTGGACCTACGCAAATATAACCTTGCTCAATTAAACAATCTTCTAAATTTGGAAGTCCTTCGTAATCCCTCTTAATTTTATTCATCTGCATTCTACCTCTAATTCTATCGCAGGTATCGCACACTGTTGATATTTCGTGAAAATCAGGATTATCTCTCAAGAACTTTAACGCAATTGATGCAATTTCTTCCGTACTTGGAGGAAGATTCGCCAATGGTGTTTGAGGTGTTCCCTTTTTCTTCACCTGTTTTAATATATCGCCGGCAAGATCAAATCCAGCCATCAATGGAATATTCAAGAATAGAGTTAAGAATTGGTACAAGCTCTTCTTGTTTCCTGAACTTATCCCTCCAAGATTTTTTGCCATTGCTGCTAATTTTTCTACTTGGGACGAAACTGTTTTTGCGGGACCAAAACAGCCCACACAAGGATTATCACTACTAGTACATTTCAACGAACACCCATTACTGGTAATTGAACCAAAGCATAGTATTCCCTTGTCTAATAAGCATCCAGAATCTTTTAAATTACAATCGTTACAAAATGCTAATTCATTCATGGGAAAGGGTTTTTGTCCTAACAAGAACTTTATAGCACTAAAAATCGCCTCTGTTTTTGGTGGACAACCCGAGAGGTAAGCATCAACTTTAATAACATCGTCTAAAGGAACAATTTTATCAGTAAAACCCGGAACGTGTTGCGTAGGTTCTTTACCGCTATTATCTGCGATGGATTCTACTTCCATGAACTTTCTCTTTACCAAATTATCCTTGCTCCATTGATTTGCCAATCCATGTACATTTCCGTAGCATGAACAAGACCCAAATGCGATTATTAAAGCGCATTTCGCTCTCATTAGTTTTGCGTTTTCTACATCTTCTTTAGTCCTTAAACTTCCTTCCATAAAACCAACTAAGATTTCTCCGTCCGCCCTAGCTTTCAACGAGTCATGTTTGAAGTCAACTACTGCTGGCCAATATACAATTTCGACAGCTGGAAGAACTTGCAACAATCCTAAGTGTGCATTCAAAAAGGATTGATGACAGCCCCAACAATCGGAACCTTGCATAAAAGCTACTTTAACTGCCATTTTTTAATCATTTTTTTGGTTTTTTAGTTTATTTAATTTTAATAAATATGTTTTTCAATTTAAAAAAAATTGTATTAATTACAATTTAATTCATAATTTTATAAAAAAATTACTGGTTTGCTTTTTTTAAGAAAACTTTTTGTTGAATTAATGTGAATAATTATTCATAATTGACTTTTTTTAGTTTAGGTCAAATTAATTGAAGATTTTTATGAATAACTATTCTTAATTAGTAAGTTTTCATTTTTGCAAAATCGTCTAAGAAATTATCGTTTTCAAAAAAAAAAGACTCAAAAATGGATAAAAATGTAAGAATGCTGAATAATTATTCATTAATTTTAAATAGGTTAAAATATAACAGAAATTATCGATTTTACATCGAATAGTTATTCAGAAAAAAAAAAAAACAATTTGGTTTAACAAAAATGGTTGATATTACAGAAACACTGGATTGCACGGGCGAAGTATGCCCTTATCCAGACGTAAAAAGTAAAAGAAAAGTAAAAAAAATGAAATCAGGAGAGGTTCTTGAAATCAAAGTTCATTATCCTCTTTCAGCTGAGAGGATTCCAGAAACCATGACATCTCTAGGTCACGAGGTGCTTTCTTCTGAAAAAACAGGAACTTCCGCGTGGACGATCCTGGTAAAAATAAAATAAGGTGAAAAAAAAAAATGGCAGATTTTTATATGGTTTTAATATCCGGACTTTTAGTAGGGATATTATTTGGCTTTGTACTACAACGCGGGCGTTTCTGCATGAATTCGGCTTTTCGGGATATTATTCTATTAAAAGAATATAAGTTAGTAAAATCTGTAGTCATTGCATTATTAACTTGTATGATTGGATTCGGAATCTTAGGCCTTTCTGGACTAATTACATTCAATCCGAAACCTCTAACATTACTTGGAAGTATTATTGGAGGTATAATATTTGGAATCGGCATGGTTCTTGCCGCAGGATGTGCTAGTGGAACTACTTACCGTGTTGGCGAAGGCATGATGGGGTCTCTTGTAGCATTGTTTGGCTTAGCACTTGGAGCTTACGCTACAGCAAGTGGAGCCCTTAGTGGAGTTAAAACTTTTTTACAAGCAGAAAATTATGGCGCAATCATGGTATTTGGAGATCTTACAGCAATTTTTACGCTTATCATCGGTCTCGTTGGACTTGCGGTAACGATCTACTTTTGGGTTTTACCAGCAATGAAAGAGAAGGGGGATAAATCCAGTGATTTGAAGGATAAAATCTTCAAAACCGGATGGCCTTGGTATACTACTGGACTAATGATTGGGATAGTAAACATAATCGCTTGGCCCTTGTCATTCGCAGCAGGTAGAAATTATCCATTAGGAATTACTGCGGGTTGGCTTGGTAACCTTAAATACTTGGTGACAGGAGACATATTAGCACTAAACTGGCTTACTTGGATGGTAATAGGTGTTGTTTTGGGTGGTTTAATCGCTTCTTTAATTGCTGGCGAATTTAAACTAAGAGTTCCAAAAGAAGGGAAAACGATATTAATTCAACTTATAGGTGGATTTCTAATGGGTTTCGGAGCTGTTACGGCAATGGGATGCAACATTGGAAATTTATTAAGTGGCATACCACAGTGGTCAGTAGGAAGCTTAGTTGTAGCGGGTGGCATAGTTTTAGGTTGCTGGTTAATGGCATATCTCATGTTCATGAGAGAAAAAGATTAAGAAATGGAGTTGATGAAAACATATGGCTCGATTAGGAATACTTTTCTTTGATGGTCCTTACCAGACGCAGGCTTCTGAAACCGTGTGCAAGTTGGCTAACGCTGCATTAGACAAAGGACATGAAGTCCGTATCTTTTGCTACATGGATGCTGTTAATGCACTTTTAGAAAACCAAAAAAAAATTGAAGGCATATTTAACATCGAAGAAGGATTTAAAGATATACTCGAAAAAGGGGCCGTAGTTAGATTATGCAATCTATGTCTTTTGGTTAGAGGAACCATGAAAAATTGCTTAAAAAAAGAATGTGGCGATGTGAAACGGGCAGGAACGCCTGATCTTGCGAAGATTATAGAAGAAACAGATAGGTTAATAGTTATTTGTTAAGGTGATGAAAGTTGTCTGAAGAAAAAAATGTAGTTATACTTTTACGGCAGCCCCCTCACGGAACACTTTATCCTGTGGAGGGTTTAAGAATGACGGTCGCCGTAAGCGGTGATTTTGAACCAGTTACCATTGCGATTAATGATGGTGTTTATGCATTCATAAAAGATGTAGATAAAACAATGTATTCCATGCACATAGATTTTATAAAAAGTATAGACTTAGACATTTTTATAGATAAAAAATCACTTGATGAACGTGGTCTTACAAAAGATGATTTAATCGATCAGGTTGAAGTTAAGGAACATGGAGAAATATTAAAGTTAATTTCCGATTCAACAGTAACCATACCTTTTTAGGAGGATTGAGAAAAATGGGTAAAAAAGTGTTATATTTTATTACAAGTGAAGATATCACGGGAGTAGAACTTGCCATGGAACATACTGAAGAAGATGTTATCACAATTCTTTTACTTCAAAATGCTGTCTATTTCGCAAATAAGTCTAATAAAGCAATAACACAGGCACTAAATCAAAAAAAGAAAGTAGCCGCATGTAAAGAGCATATAGAGATAAGAGGATTATCCAACTTCGTTTCTGATAAGATTAAATTAGTTGCATCTACTGATGTAATTGATTTAATTTTTGAAAACGATACCATCATAAATATGTGATTAAGAAATTTTAAAATCTTTTTTTTTTTTTATTTTTTTTTATGAATTTTTATGAATTTTTGTGTATGTATATAACATGTTTTAAAGTCTAATCGAAATTCTTTTAATATTCTTAAATTCTAATAATTTAACATGGAAAAGAAATCCACTTCTCTTTAGGAAGTGGTTAAATCCCTTTAAACCCCTGCTTATCACACTTCACCAGGTTGCGCGCAAATCGATTCGGAATGCTCAGGTTACGCATTGCTGTTCGTCAAGTAACATATAACCTACGGTTTACCGCAGTTTTTAATGGAATTAAGCCGAGATGATATCTCATCCTTCCAAAACAAATGTTCTGGAAGGATATAGAAGATAAATTCAAAGAATTATTTAAAGATTCTTTAGAAAAAATAGTCGATGACGAAAAAAAATTAAATCATAGGCTTTTCTTTCAGATATGAGCTAATTACTTGTATAAAATTAGTTTATAATAATTTAACTTCATAAAAAATTAACTTAATTCGTTCTATTTATCTGAACCATATAAAGTTTTAATTTTAACCCAAAATTTTTTCATAAGTTTCAAAATATGACTTATAAAATATAAAAATAATGTTTAATAATAATCCCGACTATTTCACTCTATATAATCGATAATAATAATAATAATGAGGTAAGATATGATGGGAAAAACATACAATAATATAATTGAAACTATTGGAAATACTCCTTTAGTAAAATTAAATAGAATTACTAAAGATATAAAACCAGATATTTACGTAAAATTAGAAATGTTTAATCCTGGCGCTAGCGTCAAAGATAGAATTTGCATGTCAATGATAGAAGCTGCTGAAAGAGAAAAAATTATTGATGAGAATACGACCATAGTTGAACCAACTTCAGGAAATACAGGTATAGGGTTAGCCTTAGTATGTGCAGTCAAGGGGTATAAACTAATACTTACAATGCCAGAGAGCATGTCAATTGAAAGGAGAAAAATCTTGAAGGCTTATGGCGCAGAATTAATCTTAACTCCTGCGTCGGGAGGGATGAAAGGTGCCATTCAAAAAGCAGAAGAATTAGGTAAAGAAAATGGTAAGGTATTTATACCTCAGCAATTTAAGAATTTAGCGAATCCAGAAATTCATCGAACAACCACAGCTGAAGAAATAATAAATGATTTAGATGGTAAAATTGATGGTTTTGTCGCAGGAATCGGAACTGGAGGCACCATTACCGGAGTTGGAGAAATTCTCAAGCAAAAAGTTGGTGATCATGTAAAAATTTACGCGGTAGAGCCAAAAGATTCTCCTGTTTTATCAGGAGGAGAGCCAGGACCTCATAAAATACAAGGCATAGGAGCGGGTTTTATACCAGATGTTCTTAATACAAAAGCATACGATAAGGTAATTCAAGTTACCTATGAAGAAGCTATTGATGTTACTAGAAAATTAGCAAAATTAGAAGGTATTTTTGTTGGCGTTTCATCAGGTGCAGCTACTTGGGCGGCATTGAATGAAGCTCATAAAGACTTCAAGGAAGGTCAAAACCTTGTTGTTATTTTGCCAGATACTGGAGAAAGATACCTAACAACAGATTTATTCCAGGCATGATAATTTTCATTTAAATCTGATATTGCTAATGAGTAAAGACAATACATCAGAATTTTACATCAAACGAAAGGTGGTATAATTTGTTCGAAGATTTACTAAACAAAATTCCTAATCTAAAGTATTTTCATTGGAAAAAAAGCCTTGAACTTGATTCTGGTAAAATATTGCCCATATTTACATTAGCCTATGAAACATATGGTGAGTTAAATACTTCTAAATCAAATGGAATTTTAATATTTCACGCTCTTTCAGGAAGCTCGCATGTATACAAAGATAATAGCGAACTTGGAGGTTGGTGGGATGAGATGGTTGGTCCAGAAAAAGCTTTTGATACTAATGAGTATTTCATAATCTGTGCTAATATCTTAGGAAGTTGTTACGGGTCAACAGGTCCATCTTCAATCAATCCTCAAACACGAAGGATATATTGTTTAGATTTTCCAATAATAACCATACATGATATAGTTAAGGCTATAAAGGGATTAATTGATCATTTGGGCATAAAAAAGCTCTTATCAATTACTGGGGGTAGTATGGGTGGAATGCAGGCTTTGGATTGGTTAATAAGCTATCCAGAAATGACTCGATCAGCAATTCCAATGGCGACCGCCGCGTACGCTACGACATTTAATATTGCGTTTAACACAGTCCAGAGACAAGCCATTTATTCGGACCCAAACTGGAACCACGGTAATTATTACACGGGGTACCCTCCTAGCGCGGGATTAAGAGTAGCAAGACAGATTGGTCATATCACTTATCTTAGTGAAGATTCAATGAGAGAAAAATTTGGTCGAAATCTACAATATAATTCCAATTTAACTTTTCAGTTTACAGAGGAATTTCAAGTTGAAAGCTACTTACAATATAAGGGTTCTTCATTTACAAAACGGTTTGACGCTAACTCTTATTTGTATATTACAAAAGCAATTGACTATTTTGACGTTAGAAAACAAGGGAATTTAGCAGCTACATTTAGTTCAATAAGAGGAGTAAAATTTTTGGTAATCTCTTTCACATCAGATTGGTTATATCCTACAACTCAAGCAAAGGAAATTGTTTATGCACTAAAATCAAACGGTATTGATGTTAGCTTTGTAGAAATCGATGTTAATTACGGTCACGATTCATTTTTAGTTGAATGTAAAGATCTTAACGAGATAGTATCAAACTTTCTTAAAAATCTTAGAAATTAATACTGATTTAAGGAGTAACTTACAAATGTTAAAAAGAAAGGACCTTCAAATTATTTACGAAATAATATCATCAAATAGCAAGGTTCTAGATTTGGGATGTGGCGATGGCTTGTTATTAAGCGAATTGAAGAAAGAAAAAAGAATTACCGGATTAGGTATTGAAATATCATTAGATAAAATAAAAAAATGTCTTGAAAGCGGAGTTTCCGTTGTACAAGAGGATTTAAATGAAGGTCTTAAAGATTTTCAAGACAAAAGTTTTGATTTTGTTGTTTTAAGCCAAACTCTTGAAGATATTTCAAGACCAGTATATTTAATCCGTGAAATGTTGCGAGTTGGGAAAAAATGCGTAATAAGTTTCGAAAACTTGGCATTTTGGAAAAATAGAGTTTCCTTTTTATTAAAAGGAAGTCTTAAAATTGGTGAAACTACAAGCGATATATTATATGACAGTGAAAAGCAACAAATATTAACAATCAACAAATTTTTGGGATTTTGTGAGCATTATAGATTTATTATATGTAAAAAATTATATCTACCAAAGAGGAAGTTTAATTTAACTAATGTATTTCCAAATTTTTTTTGTAAGATTGCAATCTTTATTTTGAAAGGAAATTCAATCAATTAATTTCTTTAAAGCAAGAGTAATGAAAAAATGAACATAAATTGGAATGATATAAGAAGAGATCAGTTCCCAGCCCTTGAAAAAACAGTGCATTTAAAAGCCGCTGGAGGTTCTCCAATGTGTAAATCGGCTTACCAAGAAGGCGTCAAATATTTCAACAATATTCATAAATTTGGAGATAAATTCTGGGACGATTATTTTATCAAGATGGATGAGGCAAGAAAACTCGTTGCAGAATATATTAATTCTAATCGTCACGAAATTGCTTTTTTAACGAATAGTTCTTCTGGGATGAATGCTATTGCTCATTTGATAAATAAGGGTGATATACTTTACCCTGAAGGAGAATTTCCTACTTCAGTCCACATTTTTAAATCGTTAGGTTTTAACTGTAAAAAAATTCCTTCTCAGACAAATAATTCTTATCAAGTCGAAGAATTTCAACGACAAATTGATATGAATACAAAATATTTAATCCATAGTCACGTGCAATACTTGATGGGATTCAGACAAGATCTGAATGACCTAGGAAAGATTTGTCAGAAATTTGGCTTAATAAATATTATCAATGCCACCCAATCATTTGGTGCTTGTCCTTTGAACGTTAAAAAACAGAATATTGACATGTTAGTAGCATCTGGACTAAAATGGGCATGTGGGGGATATGGAATTGGCATTTTGTATATTAAAGATAAACTCTTGAGTAATAATAATCTACCCTTTTCAAGTTGGCTCAGTGTCAATAACGCTTTTTCAATGGATAATGATAATTTGAATATTATTAGAAAAACAAGTTCCATGGATGGTTTTGGAGGAACTCCGAATTTTCCAACTATTTTTGCATTAAAAGGATGTTTAACTCTAATAAAGGAGATTGGAAAGGGGAGTATTCGAAATGGGATTATTGAAATATTTAAAAGAATAATTTCTCTTACAACAGAATTTATAGAACAGATTCAAGGATTAGATTTAAATATAATAACTCCATTAGATTTAAATCATCGCTCGGGAATAATTACCATAGAAAGCGTTAAAGCTGAAAGGATTTTTAATGAATTATTAAAAAATAAGATTTATATTTCATTGAGAAATTATCCTAAATTAGCCAAGAAAACATTACTTAGGTTTTCATTTAATTACTATAATAATTCTGAAGATATTGAAAAAACAATTACAATTTTAAAAAGATGTAGTTAAATGGATGATGAATTCATAAAACCTGAATTAAAAATTGTAGCTCCTATTGGAGGATTTCATGGGATTTCTGCGATTCTACCGAAATTTGAGGATATCATTAATTATGAGGAAAAAAAAATTATATTAAATCGAGGGTATCCCAGGTTTGTAACACATCCTTTTATAAAAAAAGTGGAATATATTTATCAAAAAAGTTTTAAAGCAAAAGCTGCACTATGCTGTCAAAGTTATGAAAGCGCAGTGTTTTTGATTGTTGATTATTATTTCAAGAAAGGACATAAGATATTTTTTGATAATGGTTTACCATTAGAAATATTTACATTTCTTAATCATAAATTCCCCGATTTGATTACAAAAACCGGTGTTTTAGAAGCGGATATATTAATAGTAAACACCAGTAAGTCCGAATCAGACACAGAATTAAACGCAAAGGTCTATATAGGCTTAACGGGAAAAAAAAAATTCAAGCCTTATGAAAAAAAATTGAAATTTGATATTCTAATACATCACGATAAAAAAGACAATATAGGTGTAATTTTATTTTTCAACTACTCGCATTTAAATTTAATTTTATTAAGACGCCATTGTGGGTTTATTGCTAGTTCTCGAAAAATTTGCAGGACTAAGAATGTTTCAACCGAAATAAAAATGAAATACGAACATAAATTAAGAAATTTAATTTCTAAATTGGAATTATCGAATGCTGATGAATGTTTTTTATATCCTTCTGGTATGGCTGCAATATTTACAGCATTTTTATCACTGCTTTCATCTAAAAAAAAAAGATTTATTGCATTGGGGTCTCTTTATGTGGATACAATTAGAATCTTAGAAAAATGGCCTAAAAAATATGGTCTTAGTGAAACTGTCTTTATAAATAATAATATTGAGAAAGAATTAGAGAAACATGTGGATGAAAATACAGCAGGAATAATTTTTGAGATACCTTCAAATCCTTTAATTCAAATTATAGATGTTGAGAAAGTTATATCAATCGCTCATTCGAAAAATACAAAAGTTATTGTTGATAATACAATAGCTACACCTTATAACTTTAACCCTTTTAAATATAATGCTGATATCATTGTTCATAGCACTACGAAATTTCTAAATGGAAAAAATAACCATATAGGTGGTGTAGTGTTATCAAAAGATAAAAAGATCATTTATAATTTAAAAAAATTTAATAATCTTACCAATTTGGATATGGCCTATGACGATATTAAAATTTTAACTCGAAATCTTAAATATTTCAATGAAAGAATGAAATTGATCAACAAAAACAGCGAGATAGTTGCTGAATTCTTAAATAATCATAGATTTATAAAACAAGTGTATTATCCCTCGTTAAAAACTGATCCCAATTTCACGCTTAAGCAGAAATATCTTAAGGGCTGTAGTGGGCTTATCAGTTTCATACTAAAAGATTCTTCTAAAGAAAATGCTGAGATATTTTATAACAATATTAATAAGCCTATTTTAAAGGGACCAAGTTTGGGTTCTGAAAAAACATTAATAAGTCCATATGTCGTAATGGCTCACTATAACGATAGTAAAGAAAAATTAAAAGAATTGGGTTTTGATTTTTATTTAATGAGATTATCAGTAGGGATCGAACCAGTTGGGCAAATAATCAATAGTATAGGACATGCGTTAGACTCTTTAAAGTGAAAAAATTAATTTTTAAAAATTAATTTATTAATTATTAATTATAAACATAAAATATATGAGAATAAAAGTATTTTAAATGTAATTGTGGTAAGCATATTATCTTAAAATTGGAGATTTGAGGAATAAATATGGCTTTTGAAAAATTTTTACATTGTTTAAATTGTGGTAAAGATTTAGGAGGTAAAGAACGGCGGCCTTATTGTGCAGAATGCATTTTAGACTTAGATTTTAAAGCAAAAGAATTAGATCATGAAGAACTCAACAAAAGTTTACAAAAAATTTTAGATTTTTTTGTTTCTGATGTAAGCGCAGCGTTTCACAAAGATCCTGCTGCAAAATCTCTTATTGAGGTTCTTACTAGCTATGCTGGCATCAAGGCTGTGCTCTTGTATAGAATGGCACATTTTTTTTGGAAAATTGGAATGCCCTTTATACCAAGGTATATATCAGATATTGCTCGAGAACTAACTGGTATTGAAATTCATCCCGGTGCTGAAATTGGAAGTGATTTTTTCATAGATCACGGTACTGGTGTAGTAATTGGAGAAACTGCTGAAATTGGGAATAATGTAACAATTTATGCTGGAGTAGTTTTAGGGGGTACATCTTTAGAACAAAAAAAGAGACATCCCACTATAGGAGATGATGTTGTTATTGGTACTGGCGCAAAATTACTTGGACCAATCAAAGTAGCTAATAATGTAAGAATAGGCGCAAATTCGGTGGTTATAAGGGATGTTCCACCTAATTCCGTTGTAGTAGGAGTTCCTGGTAGGGTAATATCAAGAGAAGGTGAAAAAATTATGAAAATAGATTTAGCTCATGGTGATTTACCAGATCCTTTATCAATAACTCTTGCTACATTAAACTCTAGGATTGAATTTTTAGAGAATAAACTTCTCAACGATAAGGATCGAATAAAAAATAATGTCAAAATTTATTATGGAGAACATGGTGCTGGAATATAAATAATTACAACTTTAAAAGAATTCTCAATTTATTTAATAATCAAAGTCAAGTAGCCACAGATGTTATATTTTCAATTCTAAATAATGTAAAAAAAATAATTATGAAACTATTTCAATTAATTTGTAAACGTACAAATCTTATAATCAACAATAACATAAAGATGTGATAAAAATGAAGGTTTTTTCCGAAAAAGTTAATTATGGACTTTCAGCAATGCTTGAACTTGCAAAAAATTATTATAAAGGACACATTCAGATAAAAGAAATTGCTCAAAATAACAAAATTCCTCAAAATTATCTTGAAAAATTGCTAATTGATTTAAAAAGGGCAAATTTAGTTGAAAGCGTCCGTGGCGCACAGGGAGGTTATAAATTAAAAAAACCCGCAAATAATATAAAAATTATTGATTTAATTGAGGCTTTGGAAGGTTCTATCACGATCTTTGATTACTCTGAAAATTCAGAAGTACTTCAAATGTTCTGGAATAATATAGAAGATAAATTCAAAAAATTATTTAACGATTCTTTAGAAAAAATAGTCAATGACGAAAAAAAATTAAAAAATAGGTTTTTTTTTCAGATATGAGCTAATTATTTATATATAATTAGTTTATAATAATTTAACTTCATAAAAAATTAACTTAATTCGTTCTATTTATCTGAACCTGATAAAGTTCTAAATTTAAACTAAAATCTTCTCATAAGTTTCAAAATATGACTTATAAAATATAAAAATAATGTTTAATAATAATCCCGACTATTTCACTCTATATAATCAATAATAATAGTAATAATAATAATAATAATGAGGTAAGATATAATGGGAAAATTATATAATAATATAATTGAAACTATTGGAAATACTCCTTTAGTAAAATTAAATAGAATTACTAAAGATATAAAACCAGATATTTACGTAAATTTCTTAATAATTTATAGTAAATACGTTTAAATTCCAATCCTTAGTGTTCATTATTAGAAATAAATTAAATATTAATTTCTGTTTAAGGTGAAATTTTTGTCAGAACAAAAAATTGAGAAATTGTACGAATCTCCAAATGCTTGCATGTGACCAAATGACGCCCATACTGAATATCACATAGAGATTGAATTACCTGGTGTGGAGAAGGATTCTATATCGCTTAAAATGCACGAGGATAGTTTTTTTATTAAAGGTGAAACAGAAGATATAGTATTTATTGGGAGTTTCGCCGTGTGTTGCGATGTAGACCCAGAGAAAGCTAAGGCGACTTATAAAAATGGATTGTTAAAAATTGATGTTCCATTTAAAGAGCAAGAGTTCCATAGTGTAGATGTAAAAATTGAATAAAACCAAATAAATATTCTTTTTTTTTATTTTTATTAACTATTTGATTTCGTTATTCTCAATCTATTTCTTAAATTCTAAGACTTTTGCACCCAGAAAGCACGCTATTATAGAAAATAAAATAAATATTTAAATCCACTTCTCTTTAGGAAGTGGTTAAGAACGAGATATCATTAAATCATCGCACTCTAATGTCTTTATATCTATTGGAATCTTATCGTATTACATGGATCTAGCGCAAAAAAATTCATCCTATAAATCTATAAATCGTCTAAATATTTTGATTTTTTTATATTGCAATTCTTCTCAATGATATTTATAATATATATTACAAGTCCCTTCTTGTGAAACCATGCAAGGACCGATCGGTTTAACGGGAGTACACGATTTTCGGAACAATTCGCACTCAAAGGGATAAATCTTCCCCGTCATGACCAAATGACAAGAACATCCCGGAGGAATATCTTGAGATTTTTCAATTTTAATGTTGAATTTTTTTTCTGCATCAAATTGCTTATAGTTATCATTGATGACTAATCCACCATCTAGAATTCTCCCAATTCCCCTCCAAGGCGAGGAAACCATTTCAAAAACATCAGATATTATTTCTTGAGCAATTTTATTTCCATCAGGTTTGACCACACGAGAATATTCGTTTAAAGTCTCGAATTTTTTTTCATTTTTCTGTTTTAATAACATTAGTATTGCTAGCAACACATCGTTCGGCTCGAAACCAGCAATAACATTTGGAACTCTATAAGCGTCTGAAAACAATTGAAAGGGTTTTAATCCGATAATCGTAGCAACATGTCCGGGAGAGATAAAACCGTCAATATTGAGCTGACTTTGACTAATCAGGAGTTCTAAAGCAGCAGGAATTAATTTATGGGCACAAATTACTGAAAAGTTTGAAGGCGGTCCAATTTTAATCTCGTATCCAATTAATGGCACTGTTGTTTCAAAACCTATAGCAAAAAAGACAACTTCTTTATCGGGGTTTTCTTTAGCAATTTCTACAGCATCATTTGGTCCGTAAACAATTCGAACATCTGCGCCACTTGCTTTAAGTTCGGCCAGTGAAATATTGGTTGCTGGCACTCGAATCATGTCTCCAAAAGTAGTTATTATCGTGTTTTCACGTTTTCCGAGCTCTACTGCTTTATCGATGTCTGCGGCAGGACATATGCAAACTGGACAGCCTGGACCTGATATAATTTCTATTTCCTTTGGTAAAAGCGTTCTTAAACCGAATTTTGAGAGTGTATGTTCGTGAGTTCCGCAGACATGCATGAATTTAACAGGTCTATTCAAATCCTTTAATACTTTTTTAATGGATTTTATAATTTTTTCAGTGAAGTCTTTACTCCTTAAAACACTAGTTCCAGGAACTTCCATAAATCTCCCTATAATTATTTTTTTATACAATCATGATTTGGTATCTATTTAACAAATTCGAGGAATTGGTTCCCCTAAAGGCATGTCAACAAACCGAGTACCTCCTACTATAGTTGTTAAGAACACTCTTTTAGGATTTTCTGCCTTTACACTCCCTATTATTTCCGCGTTTTTTCCTATTCGTGTAGATTTTATTTTTTTAAGAATTTCATCTGCGTGATCTGGACCAACCGATAAAAGAGCTCTTCCTTCACATGCAATATTATAAGGATCTAAGCCTAACATGTCACATATTGCTCTAACTTGTTTTTTAATAGGAACTTTTTCTTCTTCGATAACGATACTTACATTAGATTTATTAGCCCAATTGTTCAAGGCGCCAGCAACTCCTCCTCTAGTTGGATCTTTCATTGCGTGCACGCAATTATCATTAATCTCTGACTTAATCGCATGAATGGGTTCGAGTAATAACCCAATGTCAGATTTTAAATCTGTTGAAATGTTCAAACCTTCTCGCGAAGCCATTAATGCGGTGCCGTGGTCTCCAATTGAGCCCGTGATAATTATTTTATCTCCTACATTTAGATTTTTATCTTCGATCTTGATTCTTTTATCTTTAATTCCAATGCCCGTTGTTGCGATAATAATTTCGTTCAAGGTTCCACTAGGCATTACCTTAGTATCGCCAGCAATAACGGCGATCTTTGCTTTCTTAGCAGTTTCGTTAAAAGAAGTCACGATTTTCTCCAAGGTTTTAAATTTAAAACATTCTTCGATAATGAATGTCGAAGTCAAGGCCATGGGATAAGCGCCCATCATAAAAAGATCGTTTAC
>JAUXAJ010000167.1 GCA_030620005.1 Promethearchaeota archaeon
TCTGCTCGTTCGAAGCAATTAATGGCACATCCTATAGCATCACCAAAAGAAATCTCTTCAAGAGACAAATCATTTCTTACAATTAGAAGTGCTCCATATAATTCATCCTTCCCGTGTCCAATTACATTTATGTGTGTAGAATATTCAGCATAACCCTGGCCCATTCGAGCTAGATGGTCGCCTTCAGATATTCCTTCTACATCTTTTCCGACTTCTATCGCAATTGCACCAGTTTCATGCCCGTGACCTCCAGGTTCGTGGGCAATTATCCAGTGATCACCCTCAAATATTCCAACATCGCTCCCACATATGCCAACAGAAATAATTTCTGTTAATATTTCTTTAGGTCCTGGTTTAGGAACATCTACTTCTATTAAATCAACCTTCCAAGGTTCTGGAAACAACAAAGCTCTCATTTTATCTTTCAACTTATTGACCTAACTATATTGATTTTTTATAAAAATATTGACAATTTTTATCTACCTTTAATTCCATCTATTAAAAGTTTTAATAACATTCCCAAACCCATTTTAGGTAAAAAAGGTTTAATCTCATTACGATTAGGGTCAAGATCCTTATTTACCAATTTTACCCATTCCAAGTAAGGTAAATCCATTATATCTTGAATGTCGTTTTCTTTTTTCAATTGATTTGCAATTATATCATATTTAGAATAGTTTTCAATAATATTTGAATCACCTTTTTTGCCGATAATTGTAAGTGGTGGAAATGAGAAGTGATTTGCAAAGGAGATTATTGATTCCAGAGGCTTATCTCCCGAATAAGGAGCAATTACGAGCTCAAAAGAAATGCTTTTACCATTAAAAGAGGGTGCTGTAGAACGGTAAGTTGTAGAAACTTTTGGAGCAAATTCTTGACCATGTCCGGTTCCAAATGTCCAATGATGGAGCATTTTTCCCCAATAGGTCCCAAATGGATTTATTCTAATTTGTTGTCCTTTCTTGGGAACATCACCAAAACCTTTATCCTTAATTTTTATCGGAGAAAATGCAAAATTGGCTGCTTCCAAAGAATTAAATCCGATTAGCATTCCCATATTAGTCTTATTAGACATGCTCATATATCCATCACTCATGTTCGCTACAAGACAATCAATATTTTTGTTCTTAGAATCCACTTCTCGCATGTCAAGGTCGAAGTAAGTGATATGACCTAAAAAGTTGTGTTTCCAGATACGGAGGGAAGTCCCATTACCAATTATGCATGGTCTTATTTCACAAGGCGAGATTTCTTTCCATTTAGCATTGAATTGCTCTTGAACACTGGTGGCGCTATCCATACTTATTTCCTCTCCCTTAATATAGGGTAATTTCATTTTAACTTTAACAAAAAGTTTTGCTAATACGGAATAGACAGTGATAACCTTTTCAACCCAAATTTTAGCGTTAGGTCTGATTTCAAATTCACTTTTTATTTTTATAGACGCTGAGAAATTGTCTGAGCCATCTCTAATTACAATAATTTCATCTTTTTTGGAACAATATCTTTTACCTTTCTTTTTACCAAATCTAACGGATGATTCTAAAAAGTTTGGGCAGCCATAATCCTTACCATCAAACTTAAACGATATAATTTTTCCTTTATCATTAAATTCCAACTTAACATTTTCGTTTTCAATTATTTTTTTTGTAGCTCTTAATGGTTTATTTTCATTAATCTGTTGATGTGACATATTTTCGACGGATAAAAGAGTAGTATAATATCCTTTTTTCTCAAAATTAGATTTAGAAAGCAAAGCTTCTATTTTTAATCTTGAATTATCCTCGTTTGGATATATGGAGTGTTGAAAATTTCCGAAAAACCCACCTTTAAAGGCCACTTTCATGTTTTTACTTCTAATAACTTCTGTTAATTCATCAGGTATTTCTGATTTAATTAATACGTGTGATTTTACTGGTTTTTTTTCCTTTCCTGAGACACCTCTATTGATCACTGGAATAACCATCATGAAATATTTTTCAGGTTTTAAAAGTTCAATCTCTTTTTCAATTTTCTCCTCGATTGCCAAATTTGCCGCATTATAAGCCGCCTGATGAGCATTTAAAGCATAAATCATGGCTGTTTTGTGTCTATGTTGATGAAGTAAAGGCATTGACATTCCAAAATTAGTTGTTGATGCGAATAATAATTTATTTTTGATATATGTGTTAGTGGAATCATTACCGTCCCTAATATATTCTTTAATTTTTGATTTTGCTTGATCTGACAATCCTATATCGCTTAAAGTGTCAGAAATACATTTTAACCATCTTGCTTGTTGTCCAACAGTCCAAAACTCCGTATTAATGGGTTTTTGAGCCCAATTGTAGAATCCATTAAAACACCCATCGGCAACATCTTCTCGCAAGATGACTTCACCGTGTATTTTGAGCCTTGGAATGACATCCAACAAATTACCAAATTCTACAAATTCAAATCGATCAACTACTTCAGCAATTTCCATCAAACCACGAGAATTTGGCATCCACTGTAATAGGCTAGGTAATTTTATTCCTATCCAAGTATTATCATCCATATCGATATTTAGGAATAATAAGGCGTGCTCTTCAATTTCTCCACTTGCTTGCTTCTTTCTTATAAGCTCTAACCACTTATTAATCGAAAGATTATCATAAATATCTCCGAATCCATACATCGGAATCCCCAGTATTGAAGCGTTTGAAACTGATGATTTAAATTTTATTAGACCATGCATCTGGTTCCAATCAAGACGAGGATTTAAGAATGGTCTTGCAATATCAAACGGGACAACCGAATAATACATGGCAAACCCTTCAATTCCGAGTTGTTGGTATTGTTCAATCATGCCTTGTGTGAACATTGACTCTTGAGTGCGAGCATAAGGAGCAATTCGCCCGGGAAATAATTGTTTTAAACCAATTCCCATGGAATTTTCTAAAAGCCATTCATGATCTGTTCTAAATTCTTCAGTATCCAGAAACGGCTGTCCAACATTTCCCCAAGAACCAATTAAAACTTCGTCTTTACCCTTCTTGCATCTTTCAATGATTCTTTTAAGTACATCTTCTTGGTATTCTTTTTGGAGTTGAATACTCCAAAATGTGTCCCCGTAATCCCAACAAATATTTGTTCTGCCTCCACATAATCCCTTCTCTTCGATGTTATCTAGTTGGTCTAAAATCTTTTCCATTATTCTAATATCTTGACCAAAACCAGATTCCCCTAGTGAATCTCCTCTATAAGAATGATAATAGTTAATATGTGGCGATAATATAAGGAAAATTTTTTTATCTTCTAACTCCATATCATATCATAAAAAAATTCTTTTTTTACTCTAAATCCAAATCAAATCAATCTGATTATTTAAATTAATTAATAAAAAGTTTAAAAATTTTAATAAAATCATATAAATGATGAGATCTAATTGAAATCAAGGATGACATGAACAGATTGAAAGAAATCTTGAAAAATGATGAAATTAGTGATAATGCTAAAGTTGCTTTTAGATCTGCTAATTATTTTTATGAAAAGCTTATAAAAGGTTGTTACACAGAAACTTACAATAAGAAAAGAAATTATGACAGATAATTATTAATTAAGATTTGATTATATATCAAATGAAGAGAAAAGTTTTATTTAGATTTTAATGAAGGGATTTCAAAACGATGATTAATGAAGAACGGATTGAAATAAATCCAGAAATATGTCACGGGAAACCTCGTATTAAAGGAACGAGGATAATGATTTCAATAATTCTTGAATGGTTAGAGGCGGGAAAAAGTTTCGAGGAGATAATTAAAGCATATCCGATTTTATCTAATAAAGATATTTCAGCCGCAATTAGATATGCAAGAAAGTTTCTCGAGGAAGAGAGCAGTGCCAGCATCTCCCAGTTTTAGATTTTTATTAGATGAGAATGTATCTAATAATCTTAAGCGGTTCTTAATTATAAAAGGACATGATGTCGTTACCGTCCAAGAGTTAAATAAGAGAGGTACAAAAAATAGTGAATTAATAGAATTAATAAGGTTAAAAAATAGAATCCTTATTTCATATGATAAAGATTTCATCTATTTTAAGCACGAGATTGATAACTTCTTAATTATTATTGATATTCATCCTTTAATTGATGAGAATGTACTTCCTATTTTTGAAAAATGTCTAAAATCGTTAAATCTCGAAGATTTAAAGGATAAATTCATTATATTGAAAAAGGATAATATAATTTTTAAAAAGAAAAGTTAGTTTTTAAATCGTTAGAAATAATATAAGTATTTGAAAATAATTTAAAATTCTTGGCTCTTACTCTCGTGGTGAAGATACATCAAAAAGTGACATAGATATTTTTGTAGAACTCGTTGAACCCCTCGGATGGGAATTTTTTGATTTAAAAGAATTTTTAGAAGATATTTTAGCAAAAAAGATTGATTTAGTTACTGAAAATGCAATTAGGGATAGTATGAAAGAAAAGATCTTAAATGAAGTGATTTATTTTTAATTAAAAGAAATCTAAATCTCTTTATTGATGACATTCTTGAAGCTATCATTGGAAGATGTAAATGTTTCACTAATATAAATAATATCCAGATTTGTAGAAGATTTCAAAAACTATGAATAACCCTATATGATATGATGGAAAAAAAAGAAGGAATTGATGTAGAAGAAAAAGTTAAACAATATAGTTTAGGAATACCAAGATATTTAATTCTATTGTTAGGATTGATGGGTGTTGGGGCACAAATCTTCGGATATTTTGAAGCTCAATTACTTAACACATATATCGATCATGTCCTTGGATTAGAACCAATTTTCATAGCTATAATGGTCAGTTCATCGGCAGTAATGGGATTAATATTTTTATTCGTTTTCGGTATAATTAGCGACAATACTCGTTCTAGATTCGGACGCAGAAGGCCTTACCTTCTCTTTGGGGGGTTAATTATGGGAATAGGTATCATTCTATTTAGTCTTTCGACCACTTTCTTCTGGTGTTATTTTCTTGATGTCGTAATAATTGGAATTGCTTCAAATGCATATTACGCTGCCCAAAGAGTCTTGGTTCCAGATTTGGTTGAGTTAAAATATCGTGGAAGGGTGAATGGAATAGTAAATATATTATCATTTCTAGGCTTACTCATTCCTATTATTTTAACCTTCATTATAAGTGATGTTTATACAATTCCTAACCCAGATCCTTTAGAAACAGGTAATATATTAACTCAAGAGGGGCACATAATTCTTTTATCCATTGGGGGATTAACTATTATTTCTTGTGGTATCATGGGATTTCTCTTCATAAAAGATAAAATAGCTGCTTCAGATCTGCCTCCAAAGAAAAGATTTAATGAAGAACTTAAAGAAACCTTTAATGTTAAAGAGTTAAAGAAGCAAAAAGAATTTTTTAGGCTTATATTAGCAATGACAATTTTCATGTCAGGTGCCAGTGCCATAATATCTTATATCTTTAATTTCATCTTTTCGTTAGGAATTAGCGGGATAGATTTTATTATAATTTTCGGAATCTCAGGACCGGTATTAATTATTTCAATTTTACTCTTGGGAAAATTAACAGATAAGGTAGGAAGAAGGAAAATCGTTGTACCTACTATACTTATCTCTTGTATTGGTTTCTTCATGATACCAATCTTGACGGAAAGTAATCAAATGAATAGTATTTTATTTGGTATTTCTTTTTCTTTAATTCTGATTGGTATTTTAGGAGTTGTCGTTCCTCTTAATACTTGGTCGCAAGATTTGCTGCCCGAGGGCAAAAAAGGGCAATTTCTCGGGATTTTTAATATTGTTAACACAGTTAGCCAGATCATTGGTTCGATGTCTGCTGGAATTGTCGCTACTGCATTAAGAGGTATTGTAGTAAATCCAATGGCGTGGATATTTGTAATAGCCCCAATTTTTTTTATTGTAAGCATACCGTTCTTTTTAAGGGTAAAAGAAACTTTAATGCTAAACCAAACTTGAATTTAATTAAAGATCAAATTGTTTTATTCAATAACGTCATAATGATTTAAGATTTTAACGAGAATTTTAAAAATCCAAAACATTTTTTTTGGAAATAATCCAATTGCTGTATTTAAAATTGCCACGAGATCTGCTCGTTTTGAATGCAAATTATTTTTAAAGTCTGGAAAATGTATCCCTCCAGTAGCTTTTGGAGGTCTGCCAAAACCTTTTACTCTTTTCCATCCTCCCATGATTTCTACATCAATATTCCAATTGTCAATTGATTTTCTTGTTGCTAACCAACTCGTATCTGATTTGATTTTAATTAATTTACCTGAAGATAATTGTACTTCTCCATATACATTTAATACTCCGACTCCACCAATATAATCGATGTTTTCTATAGCAATTAAATTTTTTCCTTCTCGGAAGTGTTCTGTAACGTTAAACATCTTGATATTATTGTCCAGAGGTCCAAAATTTAAGGATTCCCTGGTTAAAACTTGTCCAATGTAAGTGCCGTTAACGTAAATTTTTGCATGAGTTCCTGCAATTACTTGTAAATGTGCTTGATCTATTTTTCCTTCAATATTAATAATTTTTCGATAATATGTTGTATGAATCTCATGTATTTTCTTATTATCTAAATAGATTAATTCGCTGGGTATGTTTGGATTTTTCCATTCCTCATTGTTTTTGATTTGTTCTATTTTATCGTCGTAATACTTCGCAAGCCATAGATAGTTTTGTTTAATACTTTCAAGCCCTTGTCCTTCTCGAGCACAATGTAACCATAATATTTCATATTCTTCTAATAATTGAAGGATTTCGGATTTTAGGTCATTTAATTTCTGAAGGTACTCCTTTTTTCGATTTTCTTTAGCCTTAATTGGATTAAATTGAATTAATTTTTGTGATAAGATCCTCTTTTTGCAATAATGTTTGATGTGTTTCGCAACAAATGCGAGATTTTTAATGTTAATCTGGTTTTTTTTCACAATCAAGTCAAGCTCTTGGCAATATCGTGTTATTTTATCCATTTCATTTATTATTTTATCAAACCCTTTTGTATTTCGAGTTTTTCTATACTTCCTTGAATTTTTACTAAATGGATGACTAAAGAAGTGATTGAAATAAAGCCTCACTCTCACGTGAAGTTTTCTTTTATCTTGAATTAAACGAATTATATCGAAGATATATTGTAATTTGAAATCAAATATTCCGAAGAAATGAATGAATAACCCCTTCCAAAATTTATTTAAGTCAATTTTATTCGCAAGATTACTCCACCCGACTTCAGCGGATAAAATGAACCCATAAAGGCAATTTTCACGTAGTTCTTTATTTTTATAGTCGCCCCAACTTGAAGTAATTTCTCCTGAAATACCGCGCTCGTAACCATATTTGATTAAATTAATAATGTTTTTTTCAAACTTTGTAATCGATGGAAAAATACGATTATAGTCCATCACTGAGGGACTAACCACGATTGGTAAATTAAATTTTTTAATTTTATCCACAACAGGATATTTTTTATCTGTTTTATATTTCCAAAACATTATGATTAAGTCTTTAGGCAATCCTTCAAGGACTTCGTTATATTTATATAAAATATCGTGGTATATGATTATCTTTTTATATCCGTGTTTTTTCACGATATTATATATCTTCTTATAATGCTTTAAATAAGCTTGACCGCTACCTACACTATCAACATGATCTTTTGACGCACCTTTCCCTACATCCCAGCTTTCATCTGCTGCTATGTGAAAATATTCGGATTTAAAAACCTCGCTTAATTCTCCTATCATTTCATCTAAAATATTGTAGACTTCTTCATTAGCGATGTTTAAACTATTAGAACCCGGGAATTCCCCAAATTTCCAATAATCTTGATGGAGTAAAATGTTATCCCAATGACTTATCGTTTGAAAAATTGGAATTAAATCCATAAAATGTTGCTTGGCAAAATCCGTAAGTTCAGCTATATCTTCTCTTGAATATGCGCCTCTACCTTTCCAGATTTCAGGATGATTCTTGAACTTGAACATGTCTTGCATGTAGACTAAATAATAGTGATTCACCTTGAAATGACTTAATTCTTTAATAAATTTCTTTAAATTTTCGACAGTAGGGGCTTGACCTCGTGATATATCGTCAGAAACTCCTCTGATTGATAGAGAAGGATAATCTATTATTCTAACTTCGCTTAAAGTCTGCTTTTTTTTACTTGAATTTAATAATTGAATTAATGTTTGAACGCCGTAAAAGATGCCTTGAGCATTTTCTGCTTCAATAAATAGTTGAGTTTTTTCCGAAATCATTATATATCCTTGTTCGGAAAAATTCTTTAATTTTTTAATCTCGTCAAAGTTAATTTCTGGAAACATTGTTTTACAAGCATCAATAAGATTTCCATAATTTGGAATCTCTCGTTCATTTTTGACTACTTTAACTTCTAAATTTTTATTCAAACCGAAAAAATTTAATTCTTCTTGAATTTGATCAATAATAAATTTAAATTGATTTGAGAGATCAGTAATTATAAGAGTTTCTTCAGTAAATTTCAAATTATACTTTAAAATTTCAATGTGTTGAGGTGTTGGAATCAAGATAATTTCTTCTTGATCGTTGTCCGAATTAATTAAATTCTCTAATAAAATAAACATGATAATATTTTAAATATGGAACTATAAAAAAATACCTTTTTTTGAATTGAAATTCTATTTAATTCAGTCAAACTTGCCATGAAAGTGGGTGCGAACTCGTAGAAAACTACTAACTTTAGGCAGTAGTAGTTCATTTAATCTCATCTACTACTTTATTGAATTGAGCACGGAAGGCTTTCATGAATTCTTCGTTATTACATTTTCGGCATGGCAAATTTTCTTTTTTGCCACTATCGCTATATTGCAAGTAGGGAATGTTTTCGCCACAATTTGGACAAATATCCCCTCCCTCATCGATAAGAGTTGGTCCTGCCATTTATCACTCCTCTTTTGGGGTTTTAAAGATTTTGATATTTTAATACATGTTTTTTTAAAAATATTTCCAGTTTTCCAACTTTTTACTTCGCTCGTTGATATGTCTTTAAATATCCTCTATATTAATATCAATAAAATTAATTCTTTATATTATTTTAGAAAACGATATTAATGGATGGTTTTAAAATTTAGAACTTAGAACTAAAAAATTTAAATATATGACTTATCATGTTTTATGTAAACAAATATTGAACTGATTTCCATGTTAATTGATCCTAAAGTTAAAAGCCTCGTCATCTTTAACGGTGGTGGCGCAATCACTGAACGAGAAATAAAATTGAGATTGCAACAAGGAATTAATGAGTTTCAAATACAAAATATTCCTGCAAGTTTCGATCCGAATTCAGCAGATATCAAATTAGAATATATTCACCCAGATGACAAGGAGCATATCTCATTACAACAAACTATTGTAAGTCTCCCGGATCGGAATAATTCTCAACAAATAATCGATAGAGAAAAGTCTGCGGCGACCAGCATTATATCGCATGCCATTGATTTTACTAGAGAGATGCGCGAAAAGACTTCGAGCATTTGCGAAGCGAGTTCTCATAGAATATATTCTGATATGACGGCAACTTTTGATTTTATAATTGAATGTCGTAAGAGAGAAGGTGAAGTAGTAGTAAAAATTCTTTACTTCATTAATGATAATCGTATTAAATGGTCAACCAGACTCATAGTAAACATGGACGAAGACGAAAAGACGGCAGAGATCGAAGGCTTCCTCATAGTGGATAACCAATCAGGCTTTTCGTACGATAATGTAGATCTAGGATTCGCGATTTTCGAACTTCCTACTACAACATCTCATCCTATTACAGATGTTTCACATCCTCCATCTCCAGTAGACCAACCTTTAAATATTAGTAATTTAAGAAATGAGATGCTTGGAGAACTTCAACGCGTGAAACCCATGAAAAAAACACAAAGGTTTAAACAACTAAAATGAGGTAATTCTGAAAAATGTTAATCAACCCTATTGTTAAAAGTCTCATCATCTTCAATACTGGTGGTGGAATCATTGAAAGGGAAGTAAAACTCTCTTTAAATCAGGGATTTAATAAATTTGAAATAGCTAATGTTCCTGCCTCTTTCGATCCTAATTCTGCAGATATAAAATTAGAATATATTAATCCAGACGATAGAGAGCACATTTCATTACAACAAACCATTGTAAGTCTTCCAGATCGGAATAATTCTCAAAAGATAATTGATAGAGAAAAGTCTGCGGCGACCAGCATTATATCGCATGCCATTGATTTTACTAGGGAGATGCGAGAAAAGGTTTTGAGCATTTGCGAAGCAAGTTCTTATAGAACATATGCCGATATGACTGCAACTTTCGATTTCATTATTGAGTCTCTCAAAAAAGAAAGTGAGGTAATAGTAAAAGTTCTTTATTTAATAAACGATCTCCGAATAAAATGGGATACAACATTGCAAGTTAACATGAAAAATGACGGTAACACTGCCGAGATTGAAGGATTCCTTGTTGTAGACAATCAAAGTGCATTTTCATATGACAATGTAGAGCTAGGTTTTGCTATTTTCGAGCTTCCATCTGATCAAACCGGCTCTGATCAATATTATCCTCCAATTGAACAAAAAGCCTATTTTGAAGGAGAAGAAGTTGCTCAAACACAACAGCAATATTTGAAAAGAACACAAAGATTAAAAAACCTAATGTTATGAGGTATAAAAAGCATGAAAGCAAATTTGCCTACTCGAAAAAAAATTAAATTAAACTGGTTTAAATCCAAGTGTGAATTTAACATCGAACGTGAAATAAATATACAATATTCAGCAACCAATGTTTCCTATAATAAAATAAATTGGGATGTTATTGTCAAGTATGTTTTAATTAAAGAAGGTGATGCTAAAGAGATACCAATTAATTCTCCCATGACACTTTACAAGGATAATTTACCATTTCTATTCCTCAATACTGCTGGAACTATTGGAACTAAAATTATATCTGAAGATCTCATTGACGACGATATTAAGGTTAATGATGATGTTGTCAATGTAGTCGAAGGGGATGCAAAAATGACGTATGAAGACGCAAGAAATTTTAAAGAACAAATTGAAGTAAGAACGAGATACGATAAAATTTCAAGGAAAATTACTATAGAAAACAAATTGGACAATCAAATAGAACTAACACTCAATTTCAAGCAAACTAAAGACATAACCTTCGTTAAATCTGACCCAGTTCCTGAAATAGAAGAGCCTAATTATAAATATAAAATAACAATACCCTCCGAAAAGAAAACAAGCGTTTTATTAGATTTACAAGCTAAAATTGTTTCGAGAGTAACTAAAACAAAACCAGAATTTATTAAAAAGGAGGGTCAATAAACTCTTCAAAGTTAATTTAAAATTTAATTTTTCTATTTTTTTTATATCGATCAATTTTCTTAATTTACATTCTATAATGTTTTCAAAAAAACATATTCCAAAAAATTAATATAAGACCAAATTTATTTTTTTATGTATAAGTTGAAACTTATTCATCTTTAAAAGGCTTGAAAGAATGGAAGAAGAAAAACTAAAGGAAAAAGAAAAAAGATATATATCTTCTAAAGGAAAAGCTTTCATGGGTTATCTCTTACCTACAAATTCTTTAAGCATTGCGATAATTGCGATATTTGCTGCTCTAACATGTGTAGTTACGATGTTAATTGCTTTTCC
>JAUXAJ010000090.1 GCA_030620005.1 Promethearchaeota archaeon
CTGAAGAGTTTAAGAGCAAAAGCTGGCCTGACTGGATTCTGATTACCAAGGAATCCTGAGGCTAACGTTTGGTCTAGCGATCCTCAACATTGCTCGTGTGGCTTGTTGAGGTGATAGAAAAATTACCCCGGGGGTAACAGAGTTGTCACGAGTAAGAGCTCCTATCGACCTCGTGGCTTGCTTCCTCGATGTCGGCTCTTCCTATCCTGGAGGCGCACATTTTGGTCGTTCTTTTCGATGATCGTGCGCAAAACCTCCAAGGGTGGGGCTGTACGCCCATTAAAAGGGAACGTGAGCTGGGTTTAGACCGTCGTGAGACAGGTCGGATTCTATCTACCAGGTATGTTGGGTGATTGAGGGTAACGGAAAATCAGTACGAGAGGAACATTTTGCGGGCGCCTCTAGTTTACCGGTTGTCTGACAAGGCAATGCCGGGCAGTTACGCGCTAATGGATAAGTGCTGAAAGCATCTAAGCACGAAGCCAGTCCCGAAAATAATCACCCCATCTTGTCTTACATAGTAGAAATATTTAGCGGCTTATTTGAGTTGGCGGGATGACGAGACTCTCCTGTGTTGAGTCGACGCCAGCCGAAATTAGCCATAATTCAAATGGTCGCGTGGTATTGGAACGAGAACGGAAGCTGGTAACAGCAACCGCGAAGACGAGACGAGCGCACCCGTAAAAGACGGGGTTGGTGAGACGGGGGTGCACGCTGGGAGCTTTCGGGCGACCAGTTTAGCCCGCCGTTCTCAACCGCGCGAGCGTGTGGTGCCGAAAATGGACTCGTTGGTTCAGGCTTAGTGTGTAAAGGCGTGTTAGAAGTGAGCGGTGAGTTAGTTGGCTAGTTAAGTAGTGGTTTGCGGCGATTACGAAAGATTTAGTAGGGGGAATGTTCTTGAGTTAGGTTTTTTTTTTTCTCTTTTTTTATTTTATCCATTAATGATTGAATGAGACTCAAATAAATTATTGCTAAATGAGATTCTGCGATTTTAAATACTTAAATTCCTTTAATAAGATTTAGCCACGACAAATTCAAAAGAATCAAAAAAAGCAATCTTTGCATATTTAAGAAGGACAAAAATATTAGGGGTTGCCGGTTTAGAGAAATGATATATCATCAAGAGAAATTTTTGAATTAAATAAATTTAAATACAAATTTGATAATCAACTAATTAACTGCTTCATAAAAAACGAATTATAACAGAAATATATTTCGAAGATGGGTTCTAAATGAGCAAGAAAATTGATGGAAAAACCATTTCAGAATGGGCAAATTTAGGGATTAAGCACTTCAAATCAAAGGGTTTTAAAGAAGCGATAAAATGTTTTGAAAAAGTGCTTAAGGCTTATCCAGAGAACGTTGAATTTTGGAATAATTTAGGTGTTGCTTACACGCAACTAGGAAATCAAAAAAAGGCAATTGAAAGTTATCAAAAAATAGTTAAAATCAAGCCAAAAAGCCAGGAGGCCTTGTATAATATTGGCGTTGCTTACAATAAGTTAGGAATTTTTGAGAAAGCAATTGACTCCTTTAAAAGTGTGGTAAAAATTGACCCAAATAACAAAGACACATGGTATTACATTGCCCTCCTATATGATAAATTAAACGACGTTCAAAAGGCTATTGAAAGCTTTGAAAAAGCAAGAAAGTTCGACCCTACCAACGAAAAAATATTAAATCGGCTGGGTTCTATTTACATGGATAATGAAATATTCAATAAAGCTGTTGGATGTTTTGAAGAACTAACAAAATTGAACCCTAAAGACAGTAAAGCGTGGTATAATAAGGGACTTGCCCTTGGATTCCAAAGGTACGATCGCAAAGCCATTAAATGCTACGAAAAGGCAATTGAGATCGACCCATATGAAGCTTCTGCTTGGAACGATATGGGCTATTCCTATTCAATGATGCGTAAAGAAGATAAAGCGATTGAATGTTATCAAAAGGCGATAGAATTAGATCAAGACCACGAAAACTCTTGGTACAATCTGGGATTGGCACATTCAAAATTGGAAAACAATGAAAAAGCACTTGAATGCTTCGAGACTGTTCAAAAATTCAATCCAAAGCATAAAGAATCTAAATTAGAAATAAAAAGAATAAAAGATCTCGAGAGAAGTAAAAAAAAATACTGACATTAGAATTGAGTTGTTTTTCTTTTGTATTCCTTTTTCCCAAAAATTCAAAAAAAAAAAATTTCGAGGATTTTAGGATAAAACAAACAGCGGGACTTTAAGTTCAGTTTATATAGTTTAAGAATTATACAGTACCATATTAATTACGGGAAGAATTAGGGTGTAAAATACATGCTCTATGCAATCTTTTTTCAATCTCAAGTCTCATCGCAGTATCTCTAATCTTCATAATTGCTTGAATTAACGACAATTTTCTAATTTTTGAATTACTTGAAAAATGAAGTTTGCTTGGCTTTAATTTTTCATTTTTTCAATTAATTTATTTATAGGAATTTAAATTCATTATTTTAGACAATATATCAAAACATCAAGCCTATTGAATAGAGAATTTGAAATGTTAGGAAAGAAATTAGAATTCACGGGGAAGAATGCTAAAGTTAAAAAATTATTCGTCTTCTTAGTATTTCTCATGCATTATTTTAAAAGAAACAAAAAAAATGGCGTAAAAAAAGTAAAGCGCGAAGATATTAAAAAAATAACCATTTCAGGGAAACATGAATGGAGAGATAGTAATGGGCAATCTTATCTTTATGTAGAAGCCGATACACCACATGATTTAGGATATCACACAGGAAAGGCTTTAGCGAGTAAGATTGTTCTCATGAAATCCCTTCTGTTAACATCTTCGATAATTTACCATATAAGATATTCAAAAATGATCGAAATGGGCATGGAATATTTAGATTACATTCCAGAAAAATATTTGATAGAAATAGCTGGAATAAGCGAGGGGGCAACAGTAGGGAGTGGGTTTAATATTTCTTTCGAAGATGTTTTAGTTCAAGCGCTTTTTTTTGAGATAATATATGGCCGTCATAATCCAGTAAGCGATGTTAATTTCGGTTGTACTTCCATTGGTGCAAAAAATACGGATTCCGCGATAATCGGACAAAATATTGATGTTTTTAAACCAATGGGATGGGTAAGTGCATTCGTTTTACATAAATTGAAAAATGAACCATCAGTTTTCACATACCGTTTGGGGGGGTCTCCAGCATTGCCGATGGGTAAGAATGAATACGGGGTAACTTTAAATTTGAACTTGGTTCAAACGAAAGTAAAAGCATCATTGACCACGCCTTCGTTCGTTCTTGTTAGGGAGGGTTTGGCAAACGCAAAAACTGCTGAACATTTTTACGATATCTTCTTTTCTAACGATAATTGGCCATTTGGATTAAATTTGCTTATTGCTGACGATAAGGACATAATTGGAGTTCAATCACACCCCGAAAAACACATAAAAACAATGCCTCCTTCTATCATTGTTCATTCAAATACATTTATTATTCCTGCGTTTCAAAACAAGTTAGTAGACAAAAATTATTCTAAAGAACGTCAACGATATGCAGAAGAATTAGTAGTAGAAAAGTGTAATGGTCATCACTTAACAGAAATTCAGCTCCTTGATATTTTGGGAGATAAGCCCATTATATGTCGAAACGAGGGTAAATTAATGGCAATGGCCACTATGGCTTTTTTAACAACTAACTTTTTCGGACTCGGGACTACCAATGAAAAAATTGGTTCCAATCCAATCTAATCTTTTTTCTATTCAATTAATTTCTTTTTTATTTTTTAAAAGAAAATACATTTAAAGCTGATTTTCTCCATTTCTTTATTGCCTCTCATTCAATGATTTTTATTCTAATGGGACTTTCAGTTAGTTCATTTAATTTATTGTCTATTGATTTGAAAAAAAGGACTAACTCCTTAAGAAGCATGTTATTTTCTTGTAAGATGGGCAATAGTCTTTCTGATATAGAGTAAATTTCTTTTATCAAGCTCTTTTTACCCTTAATTCTTTTCATATTACTTGCCCTAATTTTTATAATTTGACCATCTATATTTTCTCTACTTGCAAGTAATTTTTTTTCATTGTCATTTCTTGAAATTTTTTCAGGTGCTCTTCTGGATTTTGCTTGCACTTTTACAATTTTAGATTTCATAGTGCCCTTTTTTTTGAAATTTCTATTACTCTGATATTTTGGAGTAGATATGGACGTCTTATCCGAGTTTTCAAAAATCTTTTTTAAAAGTTCGAGATCTTTACCTTTAATTTGTTCTTTTTCAACCATTTAATCATCCTCTTAAAATTTGTTTACCAAATTTTTCAGAAATTATCCCTTTTTTAATAGCTTGATTGATTGCATCGTTTTTTATACTATATGGGACTTTTTCTCTAAAAAATGATATTAAAGCATCCTTGAGTAGATCAGTTAAATCGTTATATTTTGTGGTTAATTCTGATGCTTCTTGTAAAATTAATCCAATAACGCGATTTAATTGAATCGGTATGATAATTTCATTTTCTTCCTCCAAAGCAATCGTGGTTGGTTCAACCACAAATTCTTTATACCATACGAAATTTTCAAACCTTTTTATCCTCTTTTTCACGAACGCGACTTTTTTATTTTGCATTCTTTTAAGAGCGTTCTGAACCTTTCCTGAAGAAAAGTTCAAGTTCTTGTAAAGATTATAAAATTTTATGGGTTCATCTTGTTGCTTTAAATAATCCAGAATTGTTCGTTCAGTTTCCAAGGCTGCTTTTTCTCTGATATTACTAGTTTTTCTTTTAGATTGCATCATAACTTAGATTTAATTTTTAACTCATTTTTATTCAAATAGTATTATTTGAATTACGGGCTATCTTAAAATTTAAATTTCTCTTTAAATTTTTATTTTGAAAATCATCACATGTAGAATTTCTACCATATCTTGAAATTTTGACTGCTATTGAAACATCAGTGATCAAATTTTTAAAGTCAACACTATTACTCCTTACCATTATAGATAATGTAGCGCTTAAATAGTACTATCTGAATGAGTTCATTACTTTACCAATCGATCACTTTAATTTAAAAAACTATGTGATACAAGCATATCAGGCCTAATAACAAAAAGGGGCTTTTAAATTAACACTTAAAAATATCTATTAAAATCTCATATAAAAGTTTAAATATTAATGTACTATTAATGATGATTTATAATTAGCGTAAACTTTTACGCTCTATATTCGCCCTAATTCTCTTGTTTTGTATATAGTCATATTTTGAGGGATTTTTGGCAGAGTTCTCCTTTTCTTATTTGTTTGAGGAGAATATTTTTAAGAAGCTGAACTCAAATCGAGAATTTGAAGTGGACAAGATAATAATATTTATTAATTTTTGTAAAAGCTCAATTCATCCCACATCTGAATTATAGATGTTGTTTTCTTGGATATTTGTGTTAAAAAATACATAATAAGAAAAATTGCTAAAAATAATTCCCAAAAAAATTGGAAGATTTCGTGAGAGAAACAAAAGTAAGATTTTTATTGAACCCTAAGACAATTGAAATTAAGTTTCGAGATCTTTAATAATATTTTCTAATGAGTTCACTCATAACGGAAGAAATCAAGGAAGTTATGCTTGAAATAATTGGTTTCGTATAAAATAAGGCTCAACCATAAAAAAGCCAAAAGAAATAATATGTAGAAATATTTCGTTTGAAAAAAGATAAAAATAAAAAATATTAATTTTACTAGCTTTATTAAAAACAGATTTATTTTTTTATTATTTATCAAAAATTTAAAAATTGATTTTTATGAGCGTAGGGGAATCTTTAATAAAATATTTGACATCCATTCTACGAGCATCAGAAGGAACTAATTTAGTGGTTCTCTGTGATTTAAATGGTCTTTCTATTGCAAAGATTGGGAGAAAAAGTGACATTGATATAAATCCAAATCAAATCACGAGCTTAGCATCAGCAGCTTTTTCTGCTAGCGAAGAAAATTGGGAGGATTTGAACATAAAGGATCAGATCATTTCATATTCATTCTTTGATAGGGTGTGTTTAATCACGCTAAGAATCAATGAGACTCTTTTAACCATAGTTCACGATTATCACAAAGAATGGCCATTGGACGCCGATAATTTAGCCAGTTCAATGTATTACTTAAAATAGAAACTTGGGGAGTTTTTTGGGAGTGGTGTCGAATCAGAACAAGATATTGAAGAATTTTCCAACAAGGTTCGAAGTGCGATGTATCTTTTTGGAATGGGAACAGATGTCCAATTTGTATCTTATACTCCAAGTAGTTTCGATACATCTAATGTGTTGCCGGCAATAAGTAAAGTTTTAGACTCCATTCAGAATCCAATTTTTATACGATATAGCTTAGTAAGTCCTTCTGGATTAACGCTCGATGCTCGAGAAGTTAGCGGTCACGACCTGCCAGTTTCAATCCAAGCGTTTTCAGCCAATGCTAATATGGCATTTCAAAAAATGAAAGAAGAATCAGAAGGAAGTTCTACAGGAGATTTATTGTGCTATGTCGCTATATCTGGACAAGATGCTGAACATTTTTATGGACTTATCGCTTGTCCCGCGGGAAAATTAAAGTTTTCCTTAACTGATGACGCTTCTAACGCAGAAGACATTTCTTTTATTGGATTATTTAGTTTGAGTTATGGAGGGATTCCCGCCATGGGTGAATCCCGAAATATAATTTTTTCAATATTAAAAATATTGGGCGTCGAACAAATTGCAGAAAACACTATAAAAGCCATTAATGTTGTTACGAGTTTTGGATACGAATAATTCAATAATTTTCAGTAACTTTGAAATTCTTACTTTTTCCTAAAATTTAACTTGAGAAATTCTTTTCCCCAAGAAAATTTGGAGAGTATTAATCTTGCGTAACTTTCGTATTTTGTTATGTAAAGTGCACTTGCTAAAGCTTCTGCTGAACTCAATTTTTCCCATTTTCCGTAATTCACGGGATTTGCCGCTATCAACGGGGGTAATTTACGACCATTTTCTAAATCAAAGTCTTTAAAATTTACGAGTTTTTTCCAGGAGCAATCAATTACAATGAGACCATATTTTAATATTGTATCTCTGTCTTCAATACTTATTTCTTTCTGAGAGAAAGGATTTAAAACAACTGCTTTATTTAAAGGATTTCTAATTTTGTTTATTATTTTTAAGAGGGAAAACTCTCTTAACCTTAAAGCAGAGCATTTCTTTGGATCACACCCTTTTTCGCCTTTAAATCTCATACAATAAATCTTCAGATATGGTTCATTAGATTTTGATATACTCATATTAAATCCCTATTTATAACCTTATTATTATTTATAAAACTTGGCAATTTCCTGCGAAATTCCACGCTTTATTCCAATCCTCAATCTTTCCTTTTATAGAAAGACCAGCCTTAAGGTTAACGGGCTGTTCGCGCGTCACCGAGTTCAAAACATCCTTCATTAATAATATTATTCTCATTACTTCCGAAGTCTTGAAGGAAGTTATCCCGCTTTGTTTGAAGAAGTCGTAAACTTGCGATCACTTGTAGTAGGGACTGCCTTTTTTCAAACGAGGCTCTATAAACTCCCCGACTTGTGAAAGCAACCACTTATAAATGGCAGGAATTGTTTCCTTAATTCCAAACCCCTTCGAGCAATCACATAACTAGCTAATACGTGAGTAGATAAGTTATATGAGCGTGAATATTTATACTTGCCGATTAAAGAAGTGTACGCTGGAGGAGCTTTTCTTACATTTACACCCTTTTTTAAGCATTTTCGCTCAAGCAAGTCTAATGCAGTTGTTTTTAAGTTATTTATTAAAAAATAATTTTAGGAATTTTTAAAGTTCAAAAAATTAGATAATTTAGAAATGAAAAAACATCCAACCAGAATATATAGATGATTTTGCAAGTATTTGGAAAAAAATAATTATAGAATATATAAAAAATAAAAAAATTAAGAAGTTTTTAAGGTTCGCCCCCTCCTTTTGAAAGTGTAGAGGCCGCTATTACATCATCGATCTTTATAATCATTGAGGCAACTCCAGTTGCAGATTGAATAGCTTGAGTCATGACGGTTAATGGTTCAATAACGCCTAATTGTACCATATTATCTGGTTTTCCTGTGTCAACGTTTATGCCAAAAGATTTACCATCTTCAGCTTCGTGCTTTGATCGTAACTCTACAATTAAATCGACGGGATTATATCCTGCGTTTTCAACTAAAGTTCTTGGAATTATCTCCAGTGCATTTGCGTATACTTCAATTGCCATTTGTTCTCTACCACCAATCGATCTTGCAAACGCTTTCAATTGCTTTGCTAACTCAATTTGGGAAGCACCACCACCCGGTAAAATGTATGGTACTTCTATTACTGCTTTCACAACGGATAAAGCATCGTTTAACATTCTTTCCGCTTCAGATACCACATGTTCAATTCCAGCCCTGATTAATATGCTGACAGCTTTTGGATCAGCACATTCCGAGATACTGATCATGTTATCTTCTCCAATTTTTGTTTCTTCTACTTTTCCAGCGTTTCCAATGTCATTACTAGTAAGTTCAAAGATGCTATTTATTATTTTTGCATTAGTTGCTCTTGCTAATTTTTCCATATCAGAACGCTTTACCCTTCTTATGGCGATCATGTTTTCCTTTGCGAGGAAGCTTTGGGCTTTATCATCGATACCTTTTTGGCAAAAAACAACATTAGCTCCAACTTCTTTAAGCTTTTCAATACGATTTTTTAACATTTTTGCCTCTTCTTCAAGGAATTTGGTAATTTGATCGGGCGTTTGAATTCTAATTTCTGCGTCAAATTCTGTTTTTTCTACTTCTAAAGACGCGCTAATCAACGCAATTTTTGCGTTCTTAATCGATTTTGGCATCATAGGATGAACGATTTCTTTATCTACAATGATTCCATTAACCATGCTCGTGTCTAAAAGGCTTTTTCCTTCTTTTTTAATTATTTGGATTTGATCCAAATCAATTACGATGTGTTCGCCTCTTTCTTCCTTGATTTGAGTAACAGCATTAACAGCAATATCGGCAAAGTGACTTATAACGCCCCCAATTAATTTACAGCTCATCGAAGTCTCTGCTACCTTTTTAAGAGTAACCTTGTCATTGATATCAATTTTAGTTGCAAGTTCCTGTAATATCTCTTTTCCCTTCTGGAGAGCTTTTCTATAACCTCGAAAAATAATTGTAGGGTGTACGGATTGTTCCATCAATTCTTCGGCTAAATTCAATAATTCTCCCGAAATGATAACGCTGGTTGTTGTTCCGTCTCCAACCTTGTCATCTTGAGTTTTAGCAACTTCAACTACCATTTTAGCAGCGGGATGTTCAACATCAATAGTATCCAAGATGGTAGCACCATCATTTGTTATTATTACATCCCCCAAAGAATCAATTAGCATCTTATCCATACCTTTTGGACCCAAAGTTGTTCTAACGGCTTCTGCAACTGCCTTGGCGGCAGCGATATTATTTTTTTGAGCGTCTTTTCCTTGTTTTCTTTCAGTCCCTTCCTTTAGAATGATGATAGGGACACCTGAAAGTTGTGCACACATAAATTTTTCACTTCTAAATTATTATTTTATGGTTTGTGTTTTTTTTTATATTTTTTATATGTTGAAACTTTATTTATAAAGATCTCTATGTCATAAAAGTTTTTCTTATTTCTTCAAGATTGAAGATCACGATTTTAGATTAGAAATTAAATGTTCTATACTTGTTTTAGAATTTTCGACATGTTTAACTCGTTTTTGATATTTGTCATATAATTTTATTTTTTTTTTTAATATTGAATCGTAAAATTTTTTAATTTCAATTTTAGATGGAGAACCTAAACTAGTTCTTTGTTCTAAACACGAATTTAAATCGTTCAAGGATTTAATAAATTCATCCGTAATGTCAACGCTTACTCCTTCCACGTTAAAAATTGCATTCTTGATACGCTCTTTGTTAAGAATTTCCTGAAAATCTTGAGAGCACCTCACTAACTTTGCCACAATTTCGTGAGATTTCCTAAATGGGATGTTATAATCGCGGACTAGAAATTCAGCAAGATCTAACGCTAAAATGAAACTATCGTTAACTGCCCCGATCATTTTATCGTTATTAATTCTAAGTGTAGAAAAAATTCCGATAAACATTTCAATTGTTGAAAACACTCTATGAAATGATTTCATAAGCAAGGGTTTTAAGTCTTGAAAATCTCTAAAGTATCCGGATGGAATGGATTTTATTATCATTGAAGCTGTAAATAATTCAGATATTGTTTTTGAAGATTTACTCCTTATTAATTCAAGAGTATCAGGATTCTTTTTTTGAGGCATTACGCTTGATACTGAACAATATCGCTCGTCTAAATCAATGAAACTGAATTCTTTTGAAAACCATATTAACAAATCTTCAGCTATTCTCGAAAATTGCATTGATATTAAAGACAAACACGCTAATGTTTCAAAAATATAATCTTTAGAACTAATAGCGTCAAGAGAATTCTCAACTATTCCTTCAAATCCAAATAATTCCGTTGTTCTCTTTCTATCTATATTAATACTAGTGCCACCAATTGCGCAAGCACCTAAAGGATTAGTATTGATTCTTTTGTAAATTTCTTCGATTCTTTCTAAAGATCTTAAGATTTGAGCAATATAATTATTTAAATAATGGGAGAGCACCCCCAGTTGCCCTCTTTGAAGATGAGTATAGAGAGGCACAAAGCTATTTATCGTTTTTTCAGAAAGATTAAATAACACGTCTATTAATTTGAACAAATCTTTTGACAATTTATTTAAAGAGCTTCTTATTTTCAATCTCATATCCACGGAAACTTGATCGTTCCTAGACCTACCAGTGTGGATCTTCCCCCCGATCTCAATTCCGATATCATCAATAACGCATTTTTCAAAGAAAGGATGAATATCTTCAAATCCTTCGTCCATTTCTAGTTGGTTATTTATTAATTTCTCCTTAATTCTTTCGAGTGACGTTAATATCTTTTTTATTTCGTTTTTATTCAAAATATTTTGCTCGTATAACATGATATTGTGAACTTCAGTCCCCATAATATCTTCTTCCGCAATCCATAAATCGTCTTTTAAGGAGGATAAAAAATTTAAAACCTTTTTATCTAACGAGACTTTTAATCTAGTTCGATATATATCCTTTTTCATATTTTTTCACATAAATTTTTGTATAATTTCAAATACATAAATAACAACCTTATATTTTTTTAAAAAACCTGAAAATTACTTGTAAATAGATGGAATACTTTGCCCAAATCCTAAATTTCTTCTAACTATCAAATAATTAACCGATATGTGATTAGATAAGTTAAGTAATCGTGAATATTTATATTTACCAATTAAGAAAAGGCATGCGGGAAGTAATTTCATGATCCTCACTCCTTTTTTAAGATATTTTCGTTCTAATGCTTCTAATATTGTTGTTTTTAAATCATTTGCTTTTCTATTAAATTTTTTGTTATACGAAATTTCGAAAGTAATTCTTATTTAGAAGACCTCGTTTAATGGCAAATTTCCACGCGCCAAAATGCAACAAAAATAAAATAGAAGCTATTTCCCGCGTATTTCTTTTTCTATTAACTTATTAACAAGATCCTTTAATTCTTTAAAGTTTTTCTCTTTTCCCTCTATTTTCGTTGAGCACGCATCGCAATATTGAGAATCACTCGTTAGTTCTTTTCCACAATAATCACAGAATGTTTTCGTTTCAGTACCTTTTACATCAAGTCTATCAAGTTCAAATAAGTCCAACAATTTCATATTAATATCATTTTCTTCAAGATTTACAGACTCCATCGATTCTTTCTTTTCTAAAGTCTCCAAATTTTTTAAATTATTCAAGTTCTCTAATCGGTCGATTTATTATTTAAAGTCTTTTGGTTATTTTCGAGAATTTCTTCGTTAGTTAACCATTTTCTTTCAATTAAAGGGGTTTTCAAGACAAAGGGTTTTTCAATGGAATTTACTCTCATGATGCTTTGACCTTTCTTTAGCATGGACAAATATTCCGTTTTTTCTTCGTCGAGATTTAACAATTCTCCCATAAAAGTCTTCTGGATGTGGGTTTGAAAAGAAATGAGAACCCCGCAATTCGCTAAAATCTCCTCCGACACATTAGGTCTTGTGGCTATGGACACCAAGCACTCACCCGTACCCCTAAGCAATAACGCAATATCTTCTAAATAAGACGTTAAGCGCGTTCTATTGGTCATTTCTTGAGGGGCAAAATATTGAGCATCTTCCACTATGGTTATATGCTTGATTCCATCGTAACCTTTGCTCCCTTTGGATATATTTCTATCCCATAAATATTTCATTATCATGTTTAAAAAAAATAAGGCGTCTTCTTTTTCTCCGCCTAAACGAATGATTGAACTTAAATCCAAGATTATATTATGTTCAAATAGTTCTTTAACATTTAACCCGTTTTTCTGCGTGAAAATGTGCCTTAAAGTGCCGAGCGAATATCTTCGAATTCGATTATTTACTGCCATGAGACTTTGTTCAAGATATTGCATTTTACTTCTGTTATCGCCCAGATATGTGTCACTAATCTCGCGAAACGCTTCCCAATTACGCTTTTCCTCATTCTTGCACGCCTCTCTCAACATATCAACGAAAACCTTTTCCATTTGAGGACTGTACTCTATTCCTTCGAACAGTCCTCCACTTTTAAAAATTTGAAATACCCGTTCTGCGTGGATTTCCGCGTTAGAACCTTCAGGATCAAAAATATTGATAGAAAAATTCTCCCCGACCTTAAGAATTAACACATCTTTCATTAATCTCTGAAAGAATTGATATTCTCCTTTAAACTCTGCCAATAGAAACGGAATATCGTGCTTCTTCTTTAGATTGTGAATGAAATATTGCAAGAAATTGCTCTTTCCAGAACCAGTTGTACCCGTGATAAATACATGCTGGGCAAGGTCTTTTAGGTCAAGATAGAATTCGTGTAACGCCTTGTTTTTACGCATTACTCTACCCATCTTTATCGTGCCTTTTTTACTCTTCGCGCGGGAAGGATAATCTAATTTTATGATGTATTTATTTTCAATACCACGAGAAATCATGAATAACGCAAGGGAAAAGAACGAAATCATCATGGAAGCGTTTATAACGAGCGAATAAGTGAAAGAAGAAGGGGGTTGAGAAAATTTATTCGTATTAAACACGAAAATAACAAGGAGCAATCCCGAAAAAATAATAATGACCGATTTTAATAAATTTCCCGTGTAATTCCTCATCATATTTCTCTTCTCCTCCCTTCTTTTAAAAACATAAAAGATTAAATTAAGAGCAAGAAAAAGTAAGGTTAAACCAAAAAAAATTCCTAGTATCATCTCAATTTTATCTAATTCAAGATTTTTAAACTGCTCTATTCTCTTATCACAAGTAGTAACTTTCACAAGTCGGGGGCTATATGAAACCCCGTTTGAATAAAAGCAGCCCCTACTGCAAATGGTCGCAAGTTAGCGATTTCTTCAAGCATAACGGCTAACATTCTTCAAGGATTTGAATGTAATAAAAAGAATCTTATTGATGATGAATGTCTTGAACTCATTGACGAGCACACAGCCAGAAAACCTAAAGGCTGGTCTTCCTAACAATGGAAAGATTGGTAATTTGAATAAAACCTTGAATTTTGTAAACTATTATAAATTTTTACTTAAAAGTTATATGTAATGATAACATGACTAAATTTAATATTATTTAATGCGAGAAACATTGATTCCTAAAGGATTGACAAAAGAGCTAAAAGAATCTCAGTTTACAAAAATAGTAATACCTGCTACTAAAGAATATAGATTGACGGATAAAGGTATCAACATAGCGAAACATGTATTACAAAAGCAGTAGAATTTAAATTTTCTTTTTAAAGAGTTAAATAATATATAATTCTAAAAAATTTTTATGAAAATTTTTAATTTATCAATTATTTATAAAAATATATGACTAAAATTATTTTAGGGATTATCGGAAAGCCAAATTCTGGTAAGTTTAGTTATCAGAAAGCTATGTTCCGGAAAGTCTACTTTTTTAAACGCTGCCTGTTTGACTAACGCAAAAGTAAGTGAGTTACCCTTTACAACCATAGAATCAAATAAGGGAGTTGCCCACGTGAAAGAAAAATGCGTTTGTAAGGATTTAAATGTAAAAGATAATCCAAAAAATTCAATTTGCATCGAGGGGTATCGATTCATACCAATCCAATTATTAGACGTCGCAGGTTTAGTTCCTGACGCTCATAAAGGTAAGGGGCTTGGAAATAAATTTCTTAACGATTTAAGTAAAGCTGATGTCTTGATTCATATTGTTGATATTACGGGTTCCCTTGATAAAATGGGTAAAATAACATCCGTGGGAGAAAATGACCCTCACGAGGATATCTTATTTCTTGAAAACGAAATAAATATGTGGTTCAAGGATATTTTAAAAAGAGAAGATTGGAATAAATTTCAAAAGAGTTTTTCAATAGATAAAAAAGAATTTTTAAAGGGATTGTATACCAGGCTTTCAGGGTTGAAAATAAAAAGACAACAAATTGTTTCAGCTCTTAGGAAGTCAAATTTAGAAAATAAAAATCCCTCGAGATGGAATGAAGAAGAGCTTTTAATTTTTTCTAAAACACTTAGAGAGATTTCAAAACCAATTTTAATTGTTGCAAATAAAATCGACAAGGAAATTGGTCAAAAAAATTTAAAAGAATTAAAGAGAAAATATAACGATAAAATTATTCCTTGTAGTGCTTTAGCAGAGCATTTTTTAAGAAAATACCACGAAGAGAAGATAATAGATTATATTCCAGGATCTTCAGATTTTCAGATACTTCAACCTCAAAAATTAGATCCTATAAATATGGATATGTTAAAAAAGATAAAAAAAAGGATTTTAGAACCATATAACGGAACTGGCGTTCAAGATGTTCTGTATCACGCAATATTTTACATTTCTAACCAGATTTGCGTGTATCCCGTTTCAGATGTAAATAATTTTTCTGATAATAACAACAACATCTTGCCAGATGTTTTTCTAGTTGAAAAAGGTAAGATTTTAAAAGATTTTGTTAGAGATAACATTCACAGCGATTTGGCCAAGCATTTCATTTTTGGAATTGATGGTAAAACAAAGAAGAGATTAGGTGAAAATTATGTCTTGAAACACAACGATGTAATAAAAATTGTATCCTCTAAATAAGAGATTTAATCCTGCTTCGAAGTTAAAAGAATATACGCTAAAATTATTATTAATAAAATAATTCCTAAAAAAATTAGTAAGAAATTATAAAATTCAATGTCTTCTTCTATTGTTGAAGATTGAAATATAAACAAACCAATAATTGAGCAGTGATATAAAAACTTCATGATTCTATTTTAAAAAAATTTTCCGATGATTAAAAAAATTTTCATTTTTTTACATTGAATGGTTTAATATTTACTTTAATTCGCTTGATCTAGATGGACCTGACGGGAATTGAACCCGTGACCTCTTGAGTGCAACACTTGCATCAAGCAAATTGCTTGTAATGTGTCAAGCCTCAGATTAATTAACTTAGCGTAAATTAACGATCTTCCACTGATCTACAGGCCCAAGTTTGATAAAAAGATGAAAAAAGATTTATTAAGAACTCCCTAAATACAAATTCAGAAGCATTTTTTAAAAAAATTTGGAGGTGATCCAGCCGCAGGTTCCCCTACGGCTACCTTGTTACGACTTCTCCCTCCTCGCATACTAGAAACTCGATGCGACCATACTGACCACACCTCATCTTTAGCACACTCGGATGGAGCGACGGGCGGTGTGTGCAAGGAGC
>JAUXAJ010000118.1 GCA_030620005.1 Promethearchaeota archaeon
TGGGTTAAAATGGGAGACGGCAAGATTGAGTACGGTGAAGGCGACGCCGACGACCCTAATGTCATTATGTCCGCAACTCAAGCCACTTGGGGGGTTTTAGGAAGTGGAGAACTCGACTCTACAAGCGCCTATATGTCAGGAGACCTCACGATCGATGGAAATCTTCAAGATGCCATCGCCTATGGAGAATATTAAGCGAATTGTGCTTTTTATCCAGAAAAGTGTTTGGTCTTGCCATGGAAGCGTTAGGAGATATATTAGGAGATTAAATTTCTTTAATCCATGATAGTGGAAATTACCCAATTTTTAATTTTTTTTTTTAATTTCATATAATAATAAATCTCAAATTTATATGAATTTAGGATTAGATTGTTAATAATGGAGAGTTTAATTAAATTTTCTAAGTGCATTTTATCAATGCCGATGTGAATGGAGTCTACTTCATCACTTATAAGCATTTGTTAATAAATAAGCTAAGAGAAACTCCACCGAGAACAACGTACAAGTTATCGAGCAAGACTCGCGCGTCTCGACTCGGGACGCTCAAATAATTAGCGAAATCCTGGAAGGCATTTCCTTGGATATCGCTATCGTTTTACAAGAGTTTGCCGGAGATATTTTAGAAGTTAAAGCAGGATCCGTCGATTTTCTTCCTTAACAGTTGTTAAATCGGGTTACAATGTCCGCAATCCAAACCACTTGGGGGGGCTTTAGGAAGTGGAGAGAATGTAATGAATGAGAATTATTAGTAATTGAATTATAATGTTTTTATATTCTAAAAATTTATAATAAATTGCTACCAATAATTTAATTCAAAAAATCAAAATTATAATAAGGTTGTAAATTAAAATGGTTGACGAAAACTTAATAAAAGAGTTAAAGGAACTGAGAGAAAAAGGTCCCAGTGCTCCATCAGATGCCTTGAAAATGTACGAGTTTGCTAAACAGATTGCTACTGAAAACGAGGATCTTAAGGAAGAATTAGAAGATATGGACCCTATAAACATCCAGTTCGTTGTTACTGACGCAGATTATAAATATTGGGTTAAAGCGGGCGATGGTAAATTAGAATATGGTGAAGGTGAAGCGACCGATCCAGGTGTTACGATGTCTGCTACAGGAGCAACTTGGGGGGCCTTGTCTTCGGGCGAATTGGATTCTACAAGCGCTTACATGTCTGGAGATCTCACGATCGATGGAAACCTTCAGGACGCAATCGCCTTTGGTGAGATACTCTCGCTTACGATGGAAGCATTTCAAGATTTAACTGAATGATTTCCGCCTTTAGGTCGAAAAAATAAACCAAATCTTAATAAATTATTTTTTTTTAGCTTGTTTTTATTTATAAAAGCTTTCAAGTAGTGATATTGAAATTAATTCTTCCACATGTAAACGTGTATAAATAATAAAATAGAAACGCTTATAAGCATTAAAGTAAAATTTAATTCTAATAACATCAAATTATTGAAATTTAAAAAGAAAAGGATGGATTAATATGGATCTTGAATCCCTTAAAAAAAAGAAAGGTAAGCGATGGATAATCCTTTATTTCGTAATGGACGTTAATTTTCTGGTTTTTCTAATGTTGGTGCTTCCACTTGAACCATATTGGGGTGAGATTAACGAAGTATTTTCGCAAATGATAAATATTAGGTTCAACATCATACTTTTCGTTATAATTATCGTTATGATACCCCTATTTTATGGGATTGCATCAACTTACATCAATATGAAAAAAATCAGGCGAACAAGCGAATTGAAACTCCAAAAAGTTCACGTGATCCTGATTATAGCATTAATAACATTTTACAATATCTTGATCTCTCTCTTATTAAATGAACTGGGCGGATATACTCGCGTGATTGGTCAAGTTTTAGAATTTTATAGTTTTTTCATTTTTATGACCATAATTGTCGTTTTGACATTATTTTTGCTTCCATTGTTTAAGACAGTGCCACAATTAAACGCAAATCTTTCTAATAAAATCATGTCGTCAAATAAAAAAACCGTCTTAATTTTATCTCTTATTTCAGCTGGTTATTTATTTGCCCTTGCTTCCCCATTTCTATTCGTACCTGCGAACGCTTACTACGGCGAACTTCCTCCCAAACCAGAGATAATTGTTCATCGTGGCGGCGCTTATCTCGGACCTGAGAATACGCTAGAAGTTGCTGAAAAAGCACTTGAGTATGGAGTTGTAGGCTGGGAAGTAGACATACAGATATCTAAAGATGGTGTTCCTTTTTTAATGCACGACGATAATTTAAGAAGAACGACTAATGTAGATGAAATTTTTCCCGATCGTAAGGACGATCCCGCCGAAACTTTCACAATTTCAGAGTTGAGGCAATTAGATGCGGGATCGTGGTTTGTTGAGAGGGATCCTTTTGGAGTTATTGCTCAAGGTATCATCACTCAAGAACAAGCAGAAAGGTTCAGAAATGCCAAAATTCCTACTTTTGCGGAAGTTTTAAGATTTACTAAAGCCAACGGTTGGTATTTAGATTTTGATTTTAAACGTCCATCGTCCAATCACCCATATCACGATAAATTTTTTGAAAGGCTCTTAGACATGACTATCGACTCGGGTATAGATTTAACTAAAATAATGATCCCTTCAAAAAGTAGCGCAATAATAAACACGATTCTCTTTTATGGCGCGTCTGATGTTCTAACTGGTTACGAGTACGAAAACACTGGAGACGGCTATACAAACGAAGAATATCGCTATTTTTACGAAAACAACTTTCCAGTAATGGTATACACAATAGATTCAGTAGAGCACTTTTGCGAGCTCTGGTGTCTTGGAGTTACATGGGTAAAAACAAATGCACCCCATAAATTTGAAAGCTTGGACGCTCCTATATTGTATATTCCCATCGAACTATATATTATCATTTGGATCATTGTCTACATTGCTGTTTTAAGTTCTGCGGTCATATTAAAAACTAAAGTTAAAGATAAAACGTGAAACAACAATAGTATTCGTAAAAATTAAATTATAATTTATCTTCTTTTCTTTTTTTGAAAAACAGATAACTTATTAGAATAATAACTAATGAAACAGGCATTATTACGGCTAAGGGATTTCCACCCGTCAGAGTAAATAGGTAATAACTAATCGTTAAGGAGGATGCGAAAAAGGCTATGATACTATAATATTGACTCGTAAAATTTTTTAAACGGTTTAGGAACAAGTATGCCTTAAAATTCATGTTTTTAACAACTTGTAATTCTTTTTCGTCTAAATTATTGAAAATTTCGGAATCTTCACAATAGACGCCTAATCGTGGGTCATACTTTCCTTTTAATTTTTCAGCACTTATGAGAAATAAAAGATGGTTTTGGATGTTTTGTTTCTTGATTTTTAACTCGGAACTCAAGAAGGAAATTGTCAAGTATTCCGGGTGTACACCTTTTATGGCCATGGAAACATATTCCTTTAAAATTAATTGTTCTAATGCTTTTACTTTTTCAATTAGAATTGCCTGATATTCGTGAATAAATTTATCAAAATCATCCAAAATGTATTTATTTTTTGTTTCGAAATCTTTTGATTGCTTTTTGAAAGATTTCACGTGATTATTAATTGTTTTGTTAATTGTTTTAATTTTTGATTCAATCACTTTAGCTCTTTTTTGAACAATTACATGCGCTTTTATAAATTCTTTAATTTCTAAATAATCCTCAACTTTTCTTTCAAGCGCGCCGAGCAACTGGCTTAAATAAATTTTTCGATTAGTTATCAAAGTCATTAGTTTTCCACGGAATTCTTCGCTCTTTAATACGGTGATTTCTCCATTGAGCTTTTCTAGCTTAGCTTCATACTCTTTTAAGAAATTATTTTTCTGTTTGACATTTAACTCCCTGATTTCAAGTTCTAGTTTTGATGATTCTGAATTTTGACTTAGTATGGTTTTTAATTTAACCTCAATATTATCTTGAGTTTGTCTAATTGATTGTTCGATTTGTTTTTTTTTCCTATCTAATAAAACTTCTACTTCTACATAAGAGTTAATTTTTTCAGGATTATCAAAGATTTTAACAAAACCTCATTTTAATTCAACTCTCAGATTATTATATTCACTTGCGATGAAATTTTCCACGTCATTAAAGAGTTTTAAGCTATTTTTTATTTTGGAAATCGCTAACACATCGTTTTCCATTATGGTTTCAAAGATTTTTTTAGTCTCAACGGATTCTTTTCTCTCTTGATCGATATTAATCTCCTTTATTTTATTTTTAAATTGCACAAGGATGAATTCTCCAGTGTGACTAAAATCATTAATTCTATTTTGCAATTCTAGCGTGTTAACAGTTAGAGTTTTATTTCTTATGCTCGAATCGTAAAGGGCTAATATTTTTCCTATCGCTTCTCTTGACTTTTCAAACAATAGACTATCAATGAAGCTCCTTAGTTCTTTATTTTTATAATAATCCTCCGTGTAAACAAGAACGCATTTATTATCTTCGTGCAGCTCTGCGTTAATTTTAGAGACTTCAATCATGTCCTTTATTCGGGATATTAACACTTTACAAGATAAGTTTAACTCCGTTTTTAAATCCTTTAATTTAATGTGATTTGTTTTTTTGTCATTTGCAATTGTAATGATTTTCTTATTAATGATATTATTTATGTATTCGTTTTTTAAATCTTCAATCTCCTTGTTAAAATATTCCCTGAATTTTTCCCATTGAATAACAGTAACGTTTGATTCTTCAAAATTCACATCGAGTTTTTTGCACTTATTAAGTTTTTTTAAATATAACTTGTTTGCTTCTTTGAATTTGTTTTGAATTTCAGTAAAACCGTTTGTTATATCTTTTATTCTTAAATTTCGTTCCTGATCCAAACTTTTCTTACATGTAAATAAAACATTTCTAATCTCAATAATGCCATCTGAAATATAGTTATCAAAATCTTCGATAATTGCTCTATTTCTCTCTTCAATTACATTATTTTTTAACTTTTGAATGTGGATTGCGATATTTTTAATAATGTCTTCTTCAAAATGTTCCAATTTTTCTTGTAAATGATGATAGAGAAGATATAGTTTTTGTTTTGATTTAATTTCTTTTTTGATGATCTCCTTGAGTTCTTGTATCTCTTTAGTTTTCAGTTTTAATAATTCATCTGAATCGTTTTTTATTGAGTCAGAAGCTTCTTGAAATTTACTCTCTTTTATTTTTGTTTGTGAACTTTCAGTAATTATTATAATTTGATCGTTAATGTTTTTATACAAATCTTCGATTAAATTATAGTTAACATTAAAAAATCGAAAACCATCGGTATAATAATTAAAATCTGAATCAAAATTAGATTTAACTCTTAACCAATTCTTAATAACGCTTCTATGCTTTTTATTTAATTTTTCTTCTTTAATTTTAAGGTTTTGAGAAACTCTGTAAATAATCTTATCGTACTTTGAAATTTTTTGAGACATTTTAGATAAGTCCTTAACAAGAAGATCAAACTTTTCGTAAGAAAATTCTCCTTCTAGACTTTTCCTAAACAAATTCCTAAAAGAATCTAATTCTTTTAAAGTATTTTTCTCAATTTCGAAGATTTTACTTTCCAAGTCTTTTAAAATATTACTATTTTTTCTTAATTCTTCTTTTTCTAAAATTTTTTCCTTGAGATATGAATCAATTTCGATTAATTTCTGGTGTAAAACTGAATATGATTCCTTCCAATTCGCTATTTCTGAGTGCAGTACAGCTTGAATATTTATATAATACAACTCTTCGTTAAATGAGTTTTCAATGTTTTCGTTAAGAAAATCAGCCTCCATTAAGGCGTTTCGCAAGATAAATTTTAATCTTTGCTTGGCATAATCAATTTCATTTATTAAAAGATAACTGTTGATTTCTTCCTTTATTTGAAGCGACACATTTTTTAATTTTAAACTCATGTTGTAAATATCGTTTTTAAATTCTTTCTGCTTTTCTTTTTCGTAATATAACCTTTCTGTCTTGATTTCTGTATCAGAAACGATTATTTTTTCTGGAAAAAACTCTAAAAAGAAATAATATTTTTTCTTAAATTTTTTTTTTATCCTAATTTTCCCCTTGAAAAATTTTCTTTCCATCATTTCATGGATGAGTAAATGGACATCTTTTATTTTTATAGGTGTGTCTCTAAACTTCACGTTAAATTTTTTTATGATTTCTGTAAGAGAGATGACGCTTTTTTCTGATAATTTTTCGTAAATCGTTGTAACTAAAATTTTAAATCTCTGATCGAGATTATTAGCATAATTTTGAAATTCTTTCTGATTATCTAAAATTCTTAAGTTAAACGTGTAACTTAGATTAATATACAATATGATTTCTTCAATTGCTCCATGAAGACCAAAGGCACCTTGGATTTGATTAAGGTCTATATACTGGTCTTTTTCTAATTGTATAAAAATTACTCTTTCTATCTCTTCGATAAATTTATTCCATATGATACTTAAAAGCATTATTAACTTCGAAATTTCCATTAGTTTTATTGTATCTAAATTGTCTTGAGTTCTCAATATTTCGTTCAATTTCATATTGATAAACGAATATATGCCCACTGGGTTATAATCATATAACCAAGAATAGTTATGAAGGACATATACAATCCAAAATGTGGCGTCTATTCTCCCAATCTGTTTTTTGAAACTAAAACCTCCATTCGATCTTTGAAATTGGTGAAGATATTGTATTTCTTTGTCTCTAACATCGTACCCCAAATCAATTAACTTAAGACACAAGAGTTTAAAAACTATTGATGGATCTCTTTTTCTGGTTCCGATAAATACTCTTAATCCATCCTTATTTTTGCGATTATCAATTCCTAAAAGCGTGAAAATCTCCATTACTGAATATAAAGTTCTAGCAGGAGTAGTTCTTTTACAGATTTCACAGTCCTTATCGATACAATGCAAGAATTTACCATTTTTTTTTAAGGAAAGGACAAAATCCTTAATAGCTAACTTAATTTGGTCTTGTCCTAGAGAAGACAAATACTGTTCTAATAAACCTAAAAGTTTCAAACTTGACAAGGCAAAATAAGTTGACCCAATATCAGGTTGTTTTTGATTTGAATCTGGTGAAAATCTGAACCCTAATTGCTCTCTTTGATGTAGTTCGCATCTTTTTATGAAATTATATATCTCTTCCCCTTTTACATCTATATTTATTCTTAAATATTTCCTTAATAAGAGAAACCAAAAAATATTTTCAAGATTTAAAGATTTATGATTTAGCAGATTTTTATTAAAAAATTTAAAAAGATTTATTACTTTATCGTACTCACTAAAAAAAAAACTGCTAATATCTTTTTCTTTAATGAGTACAAAGGATACAAATGGTTCTTTTTTGAATTTCGTGATGTACGGGTAAGCAGTTTTGTCTTCAATTTTTTCTAGAATCGTCAACTATTAAAAAACTCGAAATATGTTAATTTATTAACATAATAGTAATTTAGGCATTTATTTGTTTGTAACAATCAAACAAACATTAATTTTCTTTTATAAATAAAAGTAATACACGCATCATATCAGGATTAAAAAAACATTTCCCTTCAATTAATAGAAGAAATACAAGTCAAATAAGTTATATAAATTTTAAGTCTTCAAAAGATTAACAATTTCTTCTTATCGTTAAATCGTAGTTCACTTTTCAATTTAACTTAATAAGTCACTATTAAAAGTTAATGGTTGACATTAATAAGATTCTTTAATTTTTCATAATTTACATACTAAATTATATTTGAAATTTATATTTTTTACAAATTACTTCTGTGAACTTGGATGGTTTCTAAGAGACTTAGAGGTTTAAAATATGCGATTCGTGACGTGGCTCTCGTAGCTAACGAGGTTAAAAAAGGTGGCAAGAAAGTGTATCATTTGAACATCGGGGATCCCGTTCTCTATGATTTTAAAACTCCGGAATATATCTCACAAGCCATGGCGAATGCTACTTTTGCCGGTAAAAATTATTACGTGGATTCACTAGGAGTAAGAGAACTCCGGGAAGAAATATGTAAATATGAACGCAGTAAAAACTCAATCAATATTACTCCTGACGATATTTTAGTAACTTCAGGAGTAACCGAAGCTATTTTCTTTACTCTTTCGGGTTTAATGGAAAATAATAACGAGCTTTTAATTCCCGGTCCAACTTACCCTATATATCCATCGTATACGAAATTTTTTGATGGAATTCCTGTAGAATACGAGCTTGAGGAAAATAATAATTGGGAACCTAACATCGACGACTTGAGAAGCAAGATTACTGAAAAAACTCAAGCAATACTTATAGGTTCACCAAATAATCCCACTGGGGTAGTATATAGCGAAAAAAAGCTTAAGGCTATAATAGACATCGCAGGAGAATTTGATTTACCTATTATATCGGATGAAATTTACGATCAAATAATTTTTGAAAAACAATATGTTTGTCCCGCCTCTCTTAGTAAAGATGTGCCTATTATTGGGATGAATGGGTTTTCAAAAGCCCATCTTGCCACGGGTTGGAGGTTGGGCTACATTTATTATTATGATCCCGAAGATAAACTTAAAGAATTAAAGGATGGAATTGCCAAAATGGCAAGGGCTCGTTTATGTGCCAATTCTATCGCTCAATATGCTGCGATAGACGCTTTAAGAAAACCTGGGCCTCATACTGAACAAATGGTTAGGATATTAAGAGAGAGAAGAGATTATTCGTATAATAGAATGCGTAAAATCGAAGGTTTTATTGTAAATAAGCCTGATGGGGCGTTTTATTTGTTTCCAAGAATCGACTTTACCGAATTTAATAAATGGAAAAAAGATAAAGAATTTGTCGTTGATTTATTAAGGAAAACCGGAATTTGTTCCGTATATGGTTCTGGTTTTGGTAATTATGGGAAAGACCACGTGAGATTTACCTTTTTGCCTGATTTAAAGATCTTAGAAATCGTATATGATCTGCTTGAAGATTTCTTAAAGTGAAACTTTTTAGAAAAAACATGTTTCAGAACTAAAGTCTGTTAATAATGTTATAATAATTGAATTAAATAATGATCAAGGTTTAATTTCTTATAATTTCATGATTCAATTTTAACATAATACCCAATACTAGAAATTGGTGGTTTTTGTAGTAAATTTAAAGGAGCTTACAATTCCCTATTTAGAAAAATTAGCCGCTGAATGCGAAATTGAATTAAATAAGAAGTTAAAAGCTGATAAAATTAGACAAATAAAAAATGGCGGTATTCAAGAAGAAAAACTCGAAGATTTATTCAAGAAATATATTGAATTACAAAATGCTTCTAAAAAGTCTAAAGGGAAAGGAAAAGGAAAAGGTAAAGCTCGATCCCAAATATCAATATTAGAAGATCGAGTTGGCGTACTTGAAGAGCAAATCAAACACATCTTATCAAAATTTAATGAAAAGGAACAAGAATCTACCATAAAAAAAAATATAAAGATTTCTAAACAAGATTTTAGAGTAATCCCAGAAGAAAGCAATGATTTGAGAAAGATAAAATCAATCATCGTATCTCGTGTAATGCCAGGAAATTCAATGAGCATCGATGATTTATTGAAGATCAAGGCTCTTCAAGAATTTTCCTTGAGTTTAATCGAAAAAGCGATTAACGACTTTATAGATGAAGGCGTAGTGGACGCTTCAGAAGGCATGTCCTTACAAAAAATGGGAGGAAAAATAGGCTCTCTTACTAGAAAATAAAAATAACGTGTAAAATATTTAAAAAATATTTTGTTTTGTTTAATAGACTTACCTTAGATTGTACTTCAAATTTTTTATTCAAAGGTATTAATTGTTATTAATTTACTATCATTAAATTTATATTATCTATTTTCTATTATTCTTATGTTATGACAACTATTTCAATCTCTTTAGATGAAGAATTATTAGAATGGCTAGACCAGCTCATACAAAATGGAACCATTAAGAACCGGAGTGAAGCGGTTAGAGGTGGGATTTTTTCTTATATCCGAGAAAAGATCGGTATTCAATCAAGGGAAGAGCTATGGGAATTTCTTAAAAACAAGCAAAAAGGGCCCTTCCAAAATGGAGTGGAGGCAATTCGAGCAGTAAGAGAGGAAGAATAATGTCAATATATCTCGATACAAACATCTTTTATAATGCCTATAGTCCAATTGAAGATAGAATTACAGCTGATTGGCTTTTAAATCAGCTTTCCTCTAATTTTCCGGGAGTTACCTCAGAATGGACAATAGCAGAAATGTTTCGGGCTTTTAAAAAGCAAGTTAATCTTAAAAGAATCGAGAATAGTGATGCCCAAGTCGCTATTGATTTATTTTTAAGCGATATTGGAGAAGATGCCCAAAAAAAGAAAATATACATGATCCCTGTAAAAAGCTCATATATTATGGCGGCTAGACCTTTAATATTTAATGAAAATCTATACGCCGCCGATGCAATTCATACTATTACAGCATTAAAAGCGAAAGTTGATGCATTTATCACTTACGACAGTGATTTTAAGAAATTAAAGAAAATTCCCATCATAAATCCTAAAAAGGACAATTTCCAGAATTCGATAAAAGAAATCAAAGAAAATTACATGAAAAAGAATGGAATAAAAACCTAAAAGCTATAATAAAAAATTCAGTAGCTTTTCTTCTGATTTAAAATCAATTACTCTCAGTAAGAGAAAAAAAGTGAGTAATTAACTTATGTTTAGATATATCTTGTTAATTTAGCTTGCAATAGATCGTACTCTCACTAGAAAATAAAAAATATGTTTTTCTTGTTCGCAAATTCAATTTTATCAATTATTTTCAGGAATTAATACAATAAAATTACTTCCTTTGGTATAATCTCCAGGAATTCTATCCTCAACCCATATTTTTCCATCATAACTTTTTATTACTCTTTTCATAAGCAATAATCCCAATCCAATTCCACTAGGAGTATTTTCTTCGTTAATCTCTCTTTGAAAAATTTCCATTTTCCGAGAATCTATTACACCTAAACCATTGTCAATGAATTCAATTCTCATGTAATCTTTACCTTCTTGCAGTTCTTTTGATATTTTAATGAGAATTTCAGGAATTTCATTCTTATTATGCTGTATGGCGTTTATTAACAGATTTTCGAGCACATTTTCCTCCAACAGAAAAGTTAAGGAGCTTCAGGAATTTTCCTTAGGTTTAATAGAAAAGGCAATTAAGGACTTAGTAGATAATAAGGTTTTAAATTCTTCGGAAGGGCGTTCCATGCAAAAAATAGACGGAAAAATCGGACAGTTAATTAGAAAATGAAAAATTTACTGCATTCTCAATTCAAGCAGTAGTAATTCCCTTAATCGATCTCAGGAATTAATAAGATAAAATTACTTCCCTTGGTGTGATCTCCTTTCACTTTATCCTCGACCCAAATGATTCCATTATAACTATCGATTATTCTTTTTACGAGTAATAATCCTAATCCAATTCCACTAATATTTTTTACTTTTTTAATTTCTCTTTGAAAAATTTCAATTTTCCGAATATCCTCTACGCCTAACCCGTTATCCATGAATTCCATTTTCACATAATTTTTCCCATCTTCTTGTTCCTTAGTTATTCTAACGATAATTTCAACATTTGCTTTTTCGTTGTGTCTTACAGCATTGATTAATAGGTTTTCGAATACATTTAAAATAAGATCGCTTGCTCTTACATGAATTTTTTTGTCAGGAGCATCAACATGAACGTTAATTTTTCTATCTGGGTAAATTATACGAATAAATTCTATTGAATCCTCTAAAAACTGCAAAATTTCAATTGATTTTAAGGCTGTTCCTTTTTCCTCTAAAGTCGATAATTTTCGCACATTAGTAACTAAATTTGCCCCTTGATTCACTTGATCTTTAATAATAGTAAATATTTTTTTAATGTCTCCTACTTGGTCAGGATTGCTTGAATAAAAAGAACCCAATTCAATAGAAGATAAAATATTTTGTAGAATATTGGTAATATCGTGAACAAATAAATCCTTGTAGAATTCTGCTAAATTGTAAGCTTCACGATATTTTTCTTCGGATTCTATTAACTTTTGTTCCGCCTCTTTTTTTTCTGTTATGTCAATTTGTATTCCTAGAATTGCTGGCTTTCCTTTGTACGTAACAGTTTTAGAATAATTTTCTAACCAAGCGTTCTCACCGTTTTTTTTAACGATTTTGATTGGATATTGAGTTATAATATCTTTTAACCCCATTTGCTTTTTTCTCGCTTGTTCAGCTACAAATAATTGGTAATCCGGGTGAATAACTCTTAAAAACTCTCCAGGCTTCCAACTTTGAATTTCTTCTATTGTATATCCAAATAATTCTTCCATTCGATGATTAACATACTTAATTAAATCGTCTTGTATTATGATTATACCCGCAACTGATTGTTCTGTAATAGTTCTAAATTTTTCTTCCGATTCTTTTAACTTTTGTTCCGCCTCTTTTCTTTCAGTCATGTCTCTTGAGATTAACAGACCTCTCGGGTTTCTATTTTGATCTATATATGTATTTCCTATAGTGTGGAGCCACACCCAACGTCCATTTTTATGTTTAAATCTAATTTCTGCCATTCCTTCGCCCTTTTTTGTACCTTTCTTTAAAGCTTCAATTACAGTTTTTAAATCGTCAGGATGGATAAATTTACTTATATTTTTCCCAATTAGATCGTCTTTTAAATAGCCTAATATTTTCTCGTGAGTTTTTTCATTGATATATTCAAAAACATATTTCTCATTAATTATCGAAACTAATTCGCGCATTTTTTCTGTAATAAGTCGATATTTTTCTTCGCTTTCTCGTAACACATCATCTGCCTTCTGTTGTTCTGTAATGTCAGTGACATATTCAATTATTCTAAAAATATCGCCTGAATCGTCCAAAATTGGATACGCTCTTATATCTAACCATTTATCAGTTTCTTTTACATATCTTTTAACTCTAGCAAACTTTTTGGTTTCGTAGACTCGGGATGCGGCGCAATTTTCACAAGGCGTATTTCTATCAAAAATTTTAAAACATTTCTTACCTTCTAAATTTTCACGGGCCAATCCCAAGTATTTATATCCCGCTACATTACAACGAATTACTTCGTAATCTCTATTCAGAATTATGATAAAATCAGGAATAGTATCGAATATTACCTTAAATAAATTTAACATCTGCTCCTGCTTATTTTCGTTCTCTTCTATTTTTTTTTTAATTTTTTTTACACCTTGATCCGTTTAATTAATATATAGGTCTGATTTATACAATCAAAATACTTAAATCTAAAGTTAAAAGACATTCACAATAATTAATTGCTTTTTAAAGTATAAATTACAAATTTGATATAAAAATTAGAATATTTAATAATTCTGTTATTAAAATTATATTTTTTCAACTTTTTTTTTTTTCCTTTATAAATATCTATTATAGAGTATTTTGAATTAAATTTTTTCTATCTTATATATCTACATATCACATCATTTCATAAAGTTTTCCACTTGTATTATCTCCATGTTATCACTACAAATCATTCATCATGTTCCCTTCGAACAATTAAAAGATTTAT
>JAUXAJ010000094.1 GCA_030620005.1 Promethearchaeota archaeon
TTGCTACTATCTTATATTGTGTTTATTTATAAACAAAAAAAAATCATGATACTTTTTTCCTTTAAAAATAATGTGTCCCAAGTTAAAGTTGAAACCGTGAAATCTCTTGTACTTAACGCGTTTCATATTTTTCAAGTATGAGACCACCTATAATTTCTTGAATTGAATTTTTTATTTCAGAATCGGTCAGATTATTTAATTCCATTAATTTTTCAAAAGATACAAGCGTTGCACCGATATGGATAACATTCATTGCTTTACAAAATTTATTCCAAACTAATTTTTTATCAATTGGAATTTGAGAGCATTTCACATCTTTTAATAGCCTGTTATACCCCAGATCGACCGTGGATTTAGGAACCCACATTTCTTTTCCGCCGAGAAAGAGAAATCGGATTAGCAGCGCTTTTTCAGTCTCTCCCTTTATTGAGCCCGATACCTTGCGCTTTTGGTCCTTGGTTCCGCTTCCCCCAATGGCGCGGGCTAAGGTTTTTTCTTGTCGAGTTTTATCGCTCGGAACGGAACTGATATTCTTTGCCAGATCCCCGACCAATCGCGAGTTAGAACGATGATGATTGCGGAAATGAAATGAAAATTTTGCGGAAATGAAATGAAAATTTTTCCCGATGGCATGATTTATATTTGCTATGATTATGGAATCAGCGCTCAAAATTAATATAACAAGTTTATTAGAGATTTTGAGATGTAAGAAATCAGAGAAAAATTCAATAAAAATAATCTTTAAAAATTATCAGTTATCCATCGAAATTAATTCTAATACTCTAAACAAAAAGGGAAAATTGGTTATTTTATTATATTGATCATCACTCTTGCCCTCTAAAGAGAGCCCATAATTAGCAACGAAAAGCACTTGAAGGTGAGAAACATGAAAAAAAAGAAAATCTTGAATATTAAGAGACCCAAAATATTGAATTCTAAGAGATCCAAAATTTTTAACGGAAATGGACATTAAACATTAATTCTTAACTTTCAAAGTTAAGATAAGAGTATAAATATTTATAAATTTTAAAAAGAAATAATCATATTAAGAAACTTCTTTTGATCCAAAAAAATGTAATTATTTTTATGAGTAAATTTGAATTAAAGAAAAATAAAATAAAGATGTGTTAAAGAAATGACGGAAAAACCAATAGGATGGAATGGAAAGACATTAAAACAAATGCTTGAAGAGAGCGAGAAGATATTCAGTGATACTGGAAGATACTATGGAATTGAAAAACTCGCTTTAAAAGAAGGAGACCCTTTTAGATACGAGCGTGCTTATGCAAGCCTTCGAGGGGCATTGGTGTCGGCAAGGGAGACAGCCTTACATGTTACAGCATTATCTTCCGCTGTTACAGAGGAAATATCTCCGCCTCGCCTATTGTAAAGGAAATTGGCGAGTTATGTTTTGGACTTTACACGCCAGAAGGGGACTCCATTGTTGTATCAACGGGAAAATAACAACGATAGAAGCGTTGTATCTCGTGTTTTGGTACACATTCATACGATGAGCGAAGGAATCAAGTTCATGATAAGGGAGGGTTATGAGGAAGATCCCACCATAAATCATGGAGATATATTTCTAAATAACGACCCTCAATGTGGAAATGTCCATACTACTGATGTGCAAACCCTCATACCTATCTTTTGGGAAGAAGAGTTAATAGGATTTGCAGGAGGCGTCACACATGAGATCGACATAGGAGGTATCACACCAGGTCATACTTTAGTTTCTTCAATTCAACGATTTGACGATGGAGTATATTATACTTGCCGTAAGATAGGTTCTAATGACCATATTTGGCGAGATCATATGATTAGCGCTAAAAAATCGGTTAGAAGCCCCATGTATTGGGAGTTAGATGAAAAATGTAGGTTAGCTGGAGATTTGATGATTAGAGATGCTGTTTTAGAGTTTATTAAAAGAGAAGGACTTGATTATTATAAACAGTTCATACGAGAAGCAATTGAAGAAGGAAGAAAAATAGTCCAAGAAAGAGTTAAAGAGCGGTTAATTCCTGGTAGATACCGGGCAGCTTCGTTCATGGATCTTCCTTTTAAAGATCAAGCGTGGGTACCTAGGGCTAAAGTGGATAAAATATCAAATCAGCCAATTGAAATAATCGTAAAGGAGGACGGGACATTTTCGGTTTCATTTGATGGGGCAAGCGCAGCAGGAACTAATGCTTTTAATTGCGACAAAGGAGCAATGGAGGGAGGTCAATGGGTCTTATTAACTCAAATCTTGATATACGGTGATAAAGTAAATGATGGAGCGTATTTAGCTGTAGAAAAAAATTATCCATTAGGAACCTGGGCCAATCCAGGAGATCCTTACCTTAGCTACCAAGCACCATGGGGTAATCTCATACCTGCCTATACCGGAATGATGAAAAGTATTTCATATGGGCTATTCTCTCGTGGATTTAGAGAGGAGGTTGTTCCTGGTTATGGATTTACTGGAGATTCAATTCAAGGAGGAGGAATTTATTCTGCTGGGCCCTTAGAAGGTGAAAGATGGATGTTATCGACATTTGAGATCTCAGGTCAAGGATTGGGCGCAAGTGCCGTAAGAGATGGTCTTAATTGGGGTTATGCAATGTGGAATCCAGAGAGTGATCTTGGAGACGTGGAAACTTGGGAACTTTTCCAAGGTGGAATTCCTTACTTGTCAAGAAAAGTGAAACCTAATACTCCAGGGCACGGTAAATATCGTGGAGGTGGCAATTATGCGGGGGTTGCCTTCATTGCGAATTCAGAACAAGTTGAATTCTTCGTTGGAAGAGAAGGACTGTGTTTTCATGGAGCAGGAGGCATGCATGGAGGTTATCCAAATGCTACAAGTTATCGCTTACACGCCAAAAATACAAATTTGGAAGAGATTTTCAAGAATCAAGAAGATTATCCTTATCACGATGTCGACCCGAGTAATGGCGAATTCGAACGATTGTTAGAAGGTGATATCACACGAATTCCGATAGGAACAATATATCCAATTTCTCTTAAAAATTACGATATAATCCATTTTTCTGAAAGTGGTGGACCTGGTTACGGTGATCCTCTAGAGCGAAAGGTGGAAAGCGTTAAGCAGGATCTTGATGATGAGCTTTACAGTTCTGATATCGTATACAATGTTTACGGTGTTGTCGCCGAATACGATGATGAAAATAAAGAGTGGAAAATTGACGAAGAGAGAACTAAAAAACGTCGAGAAGAATTAATGAACGAAAGAAAAGAAACTTCAATTTCATTCGAAGAGTTCTGGGAACAAGAAAGAAAGAAAATAACTGAAGGAAAATTGTATGAAGCCGTGCGCTCGATGTATTCAGAAAGTATAAGCTTATCAGATCAATGGGGTAAAGAGTTTTTAGAGTTTTGGAAGTTACCCGAAGATTTCAAATGGGAGGTGGAATAGATGGTAAATGAAGATAAGAAAACACTAGAAAGGATGATAGAAGGAGATTTAACATGGGAGGAGCTAGAACCTATAATAAGCGGGAGGAAAGACGCTAAAAGATTTGATAAAATAATGGAAATCTTGCAAGAAAAAGTTCAATGGAACGAACAAATTTTATTACCTCTTCACGAGCATCTCCATGTTGTTTCAAAAGAGGGACAAAGAATCGTAAAATGCGATTGCGGTTTTGAATTTGGAGATTATAAAATTAACTGGAAAACCAAATGTCGCGTGAGGGTAAGAGATACGACTGAAAAAATCGAGGAACTTTACCCTAAATACATGGGTTGTGATCCTGAATGGGAAGAACTTCGAGAATATTTCTGTCCCGGATGCTTTACTTTGCTGGATGTTGAGGCGGTTCCGCCAGGATATCCTACGATATTTAACTTCTTACCTGACATTGATACTTTTTACGAAAAGTGGCTAGAGAGAAAAGCTCCAGATAAATAGAACCATTGAATTAATTTTAAGAAATAACTATAACTTTTTTTTTTATTATTTTTTCATTTTAAGAAATTCAAATAGACGGCATCATTCCACCTTTCATTCTTAAATGCTTCAACAGCTCCTATATACCATTGTTTTCCTCTTTCCAAAGCATCAAAAGAAATTTACAAATTATTCATAACTCTATAATTTCTCCAAACTTTACTTTTTCTTTGCGTTTCCAAAAAAAATCATCATATCCAACAAAAACTCGTTCTAAACCTTTTTCTTTAATCCTAACTCTAATTTTTTCTAAAAATTTCGTTCCAGTTAAATTTCTATCGTAAATGATTAATCCGTCCATGCCAATATCATAAAATAAAGTCCTAAAATTATCTAAATCTTTCAATTTTAGTGAAAGTACTTGAATAGGAATATGAATTTGGGTTCCCTTATCATTAATCATTTGAGTGTTTTTTTCGAATTCTATAACTATATTCAGCACATCTTTATCTAATTTCTCTTTTTCTATAGTTTTATTTAAAAATAATAAGAATAAATCAATATCACTATTAGAATTCCACGATCCTCGGGCAATAGAGCCGTATAATATTACAGAACTTAAGTTTTTATCATATTTCTTTTTTAGTGTTTCTACAAATTTGAATAAATAATCTCTAAGAAAATATGGTATTCGGTCAAAATTTTCCAGAATTTTATCTTCAATCATTTTTTCAATCCTCTTCTCTCCATTCTAAATAAAAAAATAAAACAATATAACGATTTAATAATCAATTCTATTCTCTATTAATAAGATTTCTTATTGAGTATATAAATGTTTTATAAGATAAATCGAAAAAATTATTTAAATTGTCCCTTATTTTTTTTGTTTTCAAATAAAAAACCATGTGAACATGCATGGGTTTTTAATAGAACTATGAAGTAGAGGTTATTTGATTTGAAATATTACAAAGATAATATCGAATATAATTTGAGATATTTTAAATATGTTTATATTGCTTTCTTGGATGAATCTTCTTCATTATATGGTAGATTTTTTTTATTTTCTCATTTTAAGAAATTCGCCTGATTTCATTAAACTACAAGGTTTCAGATAATTTCTTCCCGTCTCATTAGCGATATTCTCTAATAATTCTGAATAATCTTTATAAAACCTTCCTGCAAGAAGAAATGGGCCAGGTAAGCGATATCCCGCAATTACAGCTTCATCAATTATTTCATGATCAGAAACTATACCGTCCTCTAAAAGTCTACAACCCTCGTTCAACATGATCGCTAATATGACTTCAATATTCAATATTCCAGCTTTATTAGATGCATCAATTTTCGGCTCTTGTCCTTCGGGCCACTCATAAAATCCCTTGCCTGTTTTTTTGCCCAAATTACCGCTATCAATTAATTTTTTAAATATTTTACTAGGAGCAAAATCAGGAGAGAGTGCTTGTTCAAAATATTTCATGATATTATATGCCGTATCCAAGCCAAAAAAGTCACAGAAAAGACAAGCATCCTTAGGCGATAACTCAATTATGTCAGCATCTAATTGCTCAAAAGTGAGATTTTTTTCAAGAGCCTTATCAATAGCCCAATTAATATATACCAGACTAGAGTCCACCACCCTATTTGCTATAAAACCCGGGGTTTCCTTTTTTAATTGAATAATTAATCTTTTTCCTTCTAAACTTGGTAGTCTTTGACCGATAGCTACACCAATATCCATGGATTCGTCAGAAGTCTTGTCTCCTCTAGTAATTTCTATTAATTTATTTTCTACAGCATGAGGAAAGAAATGCATGCCAATTACTTTTTCTGGTCTTCCAGAAGTCTCACTTATTTTTGTAATACTCATTGATGACGTGTTAGTTGCTATAATTGCATATTTGGGAGCGTATTTTCCCATTTTTTCAAAAATTTCTTGCTTGAGATTCAAAATTTCGGGAATGGATTCAATTATAAAATCTACATTTGCTACGGCTTTTACCAAATCTATCTCTTTAACTAATTTTTTCATGAGAGATTCAGCAGTAACTCCTTTGTCTAATTTTCCACTTGATTCAAGCGCTTTTAGCCCAAAAGTCGTGTCATTTTCGATCTTATTTACAGCGTTTTTAATTATTTCCATATTAATATCGTTAAGTATTACTCTCTCAAAACCAGCCATTAATGCGAGTTGAGCAATAGTATAGCCCATGTATCCAGCTCCTATAACAGCTATATTTTTGATGTTGCTAATATCGACCATCTTTATCAATTTTATCACGGTTCTTTTTCTTCTTTTATAATGCTATTATCCAACCTTTAGAAATTTTATTGTTAAAAGATTTTTTTTCATATTCTTTTTTGATCTATTATTATATTATTCTTTTTTTTAGCTTTCCACAATCGGGACACTTATACCAATTAAACCCTTCTACTGGAACCAAAGGTTTTTTGCACTTATTACACAATTCCACGGTGATCTTGGTGTTCAATACATTTTCAGACGAGGCAGGTTTAGGCGTGGTTCTCTTTTTTCTTACAAACGTTCTTGAAAAACTAAACTGGAATGTACTTGCTCCATTATCAGAAAAGTCTCGATTTGTAATTTTGTGTCCTGCTTTAGCTATATCGTTTAAAAAGTGATTACAGCGGAGGTAATCTCTTATTGCTGTTCCGTGCTTGTGACCGTGTATGAATTTAATAATATTATCCCCTAACTCCTTGCACGCATCAACGGTAGATAATATCTCTATTTTAGCGTCTTCTAAAAAGAATCCGTGTAGATTTATTTCCATAGCGGTTAGATTAAATTGGTATTTACTTTAATTATTTTTTATTTTAATCACGTTCTAAAATTAAAGAACCTAAATATTCAATGGTCTTGGCCAAGATTGTCATCACTTACGACTTTTCCGAGGGTGCCAATTCTGACTACACGCAATTTATATTTTTAGGATATGGAAATTGGAGATGCAATGCTATGAGTAATTTTAATCTTCCAAACATCGTAAAAAAAAGAAATTCTAATTAGAGTTTTAAAGATTGTCTATATTTTTATAAAAACCTCGTTTTTATAAAAGAAAAATCCCAAGAGCCAAATTATCAAGGTGTTAACGAAGCCAATTATAAACACGAATAAAACTTCAATGTGCAGCGGAATGAGAGGAATTACAATTGAAATTAAAAAAATATGGAAAATGAACAAAACAAATGCGTTCCTTCCTAAGGCGCTTATAAAATTTTCTTTCTGGAGAGCGGAATATTTCTTACCCCAGATTTCAAATATATAATATAACGAATAGAACACTAAAGACGTAACTCCAACGCTTAAAAAGATAAACGGAAGCGAAATTCGTTGCCTGCTGATTCCCCAAATGAAGTTAGTAATGCTCCCAATAATAATACATGCTATTCCACCCAGAAGAAAAAACTCCTTTGCCTTCTTATTATACAAACCTTCGGTTAATATTGAAGATAAAATCATCATGCTGATCCAAGACAACGCGCCATGAATACCTCCTTCAATACCATCGTAAATAATGTCTCCAAGATAGGTTCCTAATAAATATTGGTGAATTATCATTATTGCGAGAGCAAAAATTAGCCGGTATTGAGGTTTTAATTCAATTAGGAACATTAAAATGAGTCCTGACGTTCCAAGGTATTGAAAGACACCCCAACGAAAAGAAATTCCAGACGAATCAACATTCATGCTTAAAACTAAACCAATTCCAATATAGAGCAGGAACTTCCAAAAGAAATATAGATAGGTTTTCAATCGGCCTTTCTTTTTCAAACGGCGTTGATACGAGGGCTTAAAGTTAAGAGCCATCATGAAAATAAAAAACGGGGCGATTAGATCTACATATGTGAGACCATAATCAATCGCGTGTTTGCTCCAAGCAGGCGTATTATCAAAAAATCCAACTGTATTCACGAAAACCATCAATAAGATCGAAATCCCTTTAAAAACATCGATACTAAGATGTCGAATCTGTTTATTTCCTGCCTCTTCGTGTTTTTCATTAAATTCGTTCATGCGTGATATTAACGTGTTTACGATAAAATAATAAATCTCAATTTTTCAGTTTACTCTTTCTTACTAAAAAATTACAAATCTAAAAAGAGTTTTTAAACTGATTAAATTGCTGTTATATATAATAATTCTTTAAAATTATAATATAAAAATTAAAATAAAATAGAGAAAAAAATTTGATTCTTTAAATTGAAATGTTTTTTAAATGTTCGAGATCTTCAATTTCGCGCATTTTAATTCTAACTTCACGAGGGGTGTAAGTTGATTTTAAAATTTCAACTATATTCTCGTTAAGAGCTTCCAAGTTATCCATTCCAGCTTGAAAATAGAAGTCATTCTCGTTAAAGTTAATTTTTAGAATTTCATTTAAGCCGTAAAGAGATTCTCTGATCTTTTCGTAAACTTCGAATGCTTGGTCAATATTTTTTCCATTATTATCTTTTCCAATCATTTTTTTTAACCTCGATATTTTTTTTCATATCTATGATTAAAAAGTGATTCTTTGTTTAAAAAGTGTTGACTTTTTCCGTCGTTTTGTGATCGTGTTCCGCACATTTTATGGAATTTCTTAACGAAAAAATGACTAGTTCTTAAAATTCTTTAGTTTTTCATTATTAGAACGGTATTATCAACAAGATTTAAATGATCAGTTATAGTACTTTTTTTGTCACTAGCGAATGTTTTATAAACATTTTTCATAAAAAACAAAATCTTAAAATCATTATTTCGTTTTTTCGCCAAAAAATGTGCTGTAAAAGGAGATAATCCTATTTTTTGAAATTATCCGATAATGAATATTGAAAATGTTAATGAAACGAATAAAAACGAATCAATTACATGTCAAAATTCTACATTACTTTAGATAAAATTGTAAAGCAAAAATATCAGAAAGAGTAAAATAAATTTTCAAGATAAGTCAAGATGATCATTCTCTAGATATTATTTGATCAAATAGAACAAGAAATGTTCGACAAAAATGAATAAAAAAAAGAATTAAAAAAAAGATGAATATAAATTAATCAAGAATATTAAAAATGCTTTAAAACTACACGGAACTTCACATTCTCAAGGAATGTGGGCTTTTTTTCGATTAAATTATTTGTCATGACCAATTCTTTCAAATACTTCAGTTCTAAAAAGCTTAAATTTAAATTTCATTGCTAATGACTAATGTAAATCAATTTTGAAGAATTGAGTTAATATTTAATAAAAGGTTTTCATCTAAAAAAATCCAAATATTTTTATAATCATAAATAATAGCTTATTTTATAAAATTAAAACATAAATATTATAACAATTTCAGAGGCGATTACATGGTTTTTATAAATTCTGAAGGAAAGTTTAACGACAATACTTATCTTATCGATGGAGGATTATTTAGGATGAAAGGAACTCTTTCGCTTTATGTAATTGAAAACGAGGGCATGCGAATGATGGTTGATACTTCCTCGGACCTTGCGGCAAGAAAGATTGTAAAAAAATTGAAGGCTTTTGAATTATTCCCAATTCATAAAATCTTGTTAACTCACGCCCATTGGGATCACATGCAAGGAGTCGGTAAATTGAAGAAGTTGATGAAAGAAACCAACATTGAAGTTCTAGCATCCGAGCATGCAATAGACAATCTTAAAAATCCGGGTAAAATGAACGATATTTTTGAGTATGGTAGAACGAATCCAGTGGAAAATGTTACTCCTTTAAAAGAAGGTGATGTTATAGATTTAAATGGCTTAAAATTAGAAGTTTTTAACTTTTTTGGTCATACAATGGATTCCATAGCCATTCTTGATGAAAAAAATAAGATCATTTATACTGGTGACGCAATTATAGATAGATTGAATTACGAGACATTCCAACCAAATTTCATGCCGCCAGAATTTAACGAACCCGAACTTCTAAAAACTTTTCAAAAGCTAAGAAGCATGCGAGATAAGGTGAATGCCGTAGCACTATCTCATTACGGTGTCTGGACTGAAAATGACCTAGATAAAATTTTGGGAGAAATGGAAGAATTGCACCTTAAAACAAAGGATTCAATAATTAAGTGGTATAACGAAAATCCATCAGCTGATTACATAACCTCTAAATATCACGAAACTTTCATCCCAGATTCTAAAATGCATACGAAGGAGAATTTACTGGGATTACATTTACAAATGGAGTGGTTCATTAAGGGTTTAAAAATGGCTGGATTTATTAAATAATGTTTTCTAATTTTTTTAACATGAAATTCTTTTTTTTTTATTGAAATAATTCTAATAGATTGTTTTATAACTCATCTAACCTCTAAATAACAAACCTTAAATATTAAATAGGATAGAGCAAGAATATCACATGGTTTTTTTTAAGACTAATAGAGGAGGAAATAATGATTGTTGATTATTTTTTTAACCTATTCTAGCAACAAATCCCAGTTAATACTCTTATCTAATAAGTCCAAAACTAGTTGAATTTCGTCTTCTTGAATTCCAGGTCTTAATCGTTCAATATTGCGCATGGTTGTATAGGTATCTGATGGAGAAAGTATTATTGGGACACCTTTTTCGTTTGCGGCTGTAATAATCTTAACATCAGGCTGAATAAATCCGGTTAAGATCAAAACAGAAACATCTTGGTCTAATGCTGCCAAAGCCAAATCTGCTCGATCTCCTCCGGTTATGACTGCAGCTTTTTTAACTTGTCTTAAGTACTTAAGTGCTGCTTGCGCGTTCATAGCACCAATAATATACGTTTCGACTAAATTATTTAATCCCGACGACGCAGGTTCGTTGAGTAATTCTCCACCAATTGCTTCTTGTACTTCAATAACCCTCGGCGATATCAACTCAATGCTTTTTTTAACTATTCCTATAATTTGAATTCCGTATCTTAGGATGTGATCTTCTTTTAATTCTTCAATACGAGGGATGTAATCGAAATTAATCTTATTAAAGATTACACCTTTAATATTACAGTTTCTAAAGTCAAAATATTTCTTTGTAAAGAATAGGTTATCTATGCACTTATCAGAAGATTCCTTTTGAACGAGAATTACATCATTAATTCCTAAATATTGCGCGATTGTTATGTCGTCTAATCCAACGCGAATGAATTTTTTTATGCTAGGAGCCCCTTCAATAATGATATAATCAAATTCTTTCGACATCCCCTCGTAAGCTAGTTTAATTGTTTTTAAATATTCTTCCTTTGATCTTTCGTTTACAAGGTCAATGTAATAACTATCAGGAATAGTTACAGGACTAACCATATCGTATGGAAGAGTTGTAGTGAATACAGAATTTAGGATGAACCCTACATCTCTATCGGCTTTTTGACTAAATGCACCTCTAGGAATCCCAATGGGTTTGAAATAAGCAACCTTCTTGCCCAGATTTTGTAATTTCTGCATTATTCCTATTGATAGAAGACTCTTTCCGGCATGCTCTTTCAAGGAGCATAAAAATATTGGTTTTACCATATCATCTTCCCTTCTTTATGTCGTATTTTTTTTTATTTTAATTTTTTTTTATCGTTTAATGGTAATTTTAATGTCAACCGCTGAATATGATTTTACAAATGATAACAGCGGATTGATGTCCAATTCTACAATTTCCGGGAAATTGTTTACAAGCTGAGAAAGTCTTAATAATACTTCAATGATTGCATCAATATCTGAAGTGCTCTCCCCTCGAACGCCTTGTAGTAGACTATATATTTTAGTTTCTTCCAAGGTCGCTCTTGCATCTTTTTTTGTAAATTTATAGGCTAATGTAAACGAAACATCCTTTAGAAAATTGGCGTATATTCCTCCGCTTCCAATCATTAACATTGGACCAAATTGAGGATCGCGAGACATCCCAATAATTAATTCGTTTACTTTTTTTTCTTTCTTAAAATCAATCATTTCTTGAACTTCAACGCCGTAAATTCTCGCATTTTGCGGACCAAATCGCTTGGCGTTGTCAATTATTTGAATAAAAGCTTCGAACGCTTGTTGTTCTGCCTCAATATTCAGTAGTATTCCACCAACATCGGTTTTATGGATAATTTGTGGACTAGCAATTTTCATTACTGATTTTCCAATTTCGCCTTGTAATGTTTTTGCTTGATTAGGCGTCCTAGCTAATCGTGATTTAGGAGAAATTATACCATAACAATCGAATATTTCACTTGTTTCATAACTTAGAAGTACCGTTCTACCATCCTCCCGAACGCTTTCAAATATTTCTTTAACCCTGTCTTTATTCACGTCAAAATGAGGTATATTTAACTTGTTAAGGGGTGTTGAATTCAAATACTCGCGTCTTTTTACTAAAGTTCTAAGAGAATGAGCGGCTCTATCTGGAAAATTATAGCACGGAATATGATTGCTTTTTAAATATTTTCGACCTTCTGCTATGGATTTTTCTCCAATAAAAGAACAGACGATTGGTTTTTCACTTAAATATTTAGACGATATATCGTGAATTAATTTGGCAACTTCAGTTGGTTTTGTGTTTGCTTGTGGCGTCAATATCAGAAGAACGCCATGTGTAGTTATATCGTCTGATATTAAATTACTATCCCCATGGTTTATTCCAAATACAGTCTTTATTGCAAATTCGTACCGATCTGGACCTGCGTCTCCAACGATATCAATTGGATTGAATATAGAAGCTTCAATAGGCAAATGATTTCTTAATGCGTGAAGGATATCTTCAGAAAAACTAGCAAATCGTAAATTTTCTCTATCAAACGCATCAGTAGCAACAATTCTAGGTCCACCAGCATTAGTTATGATAGCAAATGAATTTTCTTTTGGAACGGGTTGATATAGAAACACTTCTCCGTAATCAAACAGGTCTTCAATGGTTTTTGCCCTTATAACGCCACATTTTTCGAACGATAAATCGTAAGCTATATCTGCCCCAGCTAAAGCACCCGTATGCGAAGAAGCTGCTCTTGCACCAGCTTCACTAACACCTGATTTTAAAATTACAACTGGTTTTTTTCTCGTTACTTTAGGCAAAATTTCTAAAAATCTATCCCCGTCTTTAACACTTTCTAAATAACATAGTATAACTTTCGTCTGATCATCGTCAGCAAGATATTCGATAAAGTCAACCGCTCCTATATCTGCTTTATTACCTAAACTTATATTACAAGAAAAGCCAAAAGCTTGGGCTTGGCTATAATCCATCATCCCAGTGAGCATCGCTCCAGACTGAGAAATCATTGCGATGTGCCCTTTCTTCGGTGTTTCAACTGCAAAGGAACCGTTATAATTAAGACCTAGAAAACCAAGACAATTCGGCCCTAATATTCTCATTTTATGTTTTTTACTAATTTCAATGAGTTGGTCTTCTCTCTCACAGCCTTCCCCACCAATTTCTTTAAACCCCGCAGAAATGATAATTAATCCTTTTACTCCCTTCTTACCACATTCTTCCGCAGCAGAGACGCAAAACTTTCCAGGTATGACAAATATCGCAATTTCAACGTCTTCAGGTATATCTAATACGCTTTTATAAGCTTTATAGCCTAATATTTCTTCAGATCTTGGATTGATGGGATATATTTTTCCGTTATATCCAGAATGGATGATATTTTTTAAAACTGTATTACCTACCTTTCCCTCCGAAGCGCTGGCACCTATTACTGCTATGCTTTTGGGATTGAAAAAGTAGGAAATATCAGACATGGTTGAATTAGTGAGAATTTATAATTAATATTAACATAATCGTTTTCATCAATTTAAAACTTTCCCCTAATTTCTGTTATAAAGGTATTAAATTTCATTTGAAACAATTTTTTCTATAGGATTTATAAGAACACGCTCTTTTAATATTATCATGAACTCTAAAATTATTACAAATAAAGGAGAAATAAATCTTACAATTTTCGATAACGAGGCTCCGATGACTGTCGCAAGTTTTACATTTTTAGCGAAGCAAGGATATTATAATGGAATAATTTTCCATCGAGTAATAGAAGATTTCATGATTCAAGGGGGAGATCCCTTGGGTAAAGGACATGGAGGGCCAAAAAACAAGGGAATTAATTCATTTCCTTACCAAGGAAGCCAAATTGGTTATCCATTTTCGGACGAATTTCAAAGCAGGAGAGCGTTCGATAAACCGGGCATATTAGCAATGGCAAACTCTGGACCAAACACTAATGGATCCCAATTTTTCATCACGCACATACCCACTCCGTGGTTAAACAACAAGCATACGATATTTGGTGAAATAATTAGCCAGAAGGATAAAGCAGTCGTGGACTCAATTCAACAAGGCGATAAAATAAATGAAATTAAATTTTTTTAAAAAATAACATTTAAATAACAATTTTATTACACTTTATTTTATTTACTCCATTTTTTTGAAGAATTGAAGATAATTACGAGTAAAAATAATTATTAAATGTTCTATTTTTCTCGTTCTAAAATACTTATCGGGGACATATTTATATAAGCAAGTGCGTTTTTAATTTTAATAGACCAAGAATATTTGCTTAATTAAGTTTGGATTGATCGTAGATGAGTAGAGACATAAAAGACTTAAAAGATTTGATCGATACAGTTGACTCAAACAATCAATGTTTTAACGATATGGAGATTTTGAAGAAAGAAATTAAAAGATTAAGTCTTATTATAAACGACCAGAGAATTTTAATAACTGATTTAAAAAATAAGAGTGATCTTGGCAGAAAAAGTGGGGTAGATCTTCCGGGAGATATAAAAATACTAAAAGATATGATTATTTCGCAAAGGCAAGATATAACACAAAAAGATAAGGACTTAGATGTTTTAAAACAAACCGTCAGCGTCTTAAAAGATTCGACGAAAAATCCAAGACTAGAGATGGAAAGCGTTGATAATGAAGAGTTAATTAGATCTAAAAAAGAAATAGAGAATTTAAAAGCAGAAAACGAAATGATATTGTTTCAAGTTCACAATTTAAAATCACAACTGAATGAACTTCATAAAGAATCTTTGAAAAATGGCTACTCGAAAGAAATGAAATCTGTAAATAAAAAAATTGAAGCGTTAAAATCAGACTTGAATAATTTTCAAGAAGAAATAACATTTATAGGTCAAAGTTTGGAAAGCATCGAAGATGTTCCAGAAGTGTTAATTCCCATTCATGGAAGTATTACAGAATTTAGCGTTAATTACAAAAAACAAACTAAAGCGTTGCAAGAAGAGTTAGATTACGCCTTAGCGTTAAATATATCCATGTCGGAACAGCTGAGTTCTAGTTTAGAAGAAATGAAATCGCTAAAACAACAGTTAAAAGAATTAATGACAAATTATTCTGCGAAAGATCAATTTAAAGAAATGGAATTAATGAACACTAAAATTCAAAGCGAGCTTAATTTTGAAGATTTCAATCATGAATTAGACTTGTTAAAGCAACAGAATAGCACGCTCCAAAAGGATTTAGACGACGCTTTATCTTCAAATAAATTCGTAACAGAACAATTAGAGTTTAGCTTGTTGCAAATAAAAACTCTAAAAAATCAGATAGAGGAATCTAAGGTTAAAACTCCAGAAAACAATTTGTTGGAAGAATTAGAATTGGCAAATAGGGAAATTCAAAAATTAACCTTAAAAAAGAAAGATTTTCTAAGACAAATCGCTTATTTAAGGCAAGAAATAGAGAAGCTCGTTGAATATCCAAGATCTTCTATCAACGGAAATCATGAAAAAGAATTATTGAAATATAAAAGAGAAAATCAGGAACTAAACAATATTATTTTGCAATTAAAAAGTACTTCAAAACCTTCCAATAAAATTGGATATATCTTAAATACCCTTCCAAAACGATATCAGAATCATTTATTT
>JAUXAJ010000200.1 GCA_030620005.1 Promethearchaeota archaeon
ACTGCGGGAAGTCACGCCTTCGGAGAGGATGTAAGACCAATCAGTATTCTCACGAATCTGTATCGGCAAACCTCGATGAACAAGGAACTCTCATTCGTAAGGTTGAGAGAATCTCCACCCTTTAGGGTGGAGTAGTTCAAATACTCCAAACAATATTTCTTCAACCAATATTCGTATTGCGATTGAAAATTACCGTATCCTTGCGAGATCCCATCAATAGTAGTGTTATATCCCGGATAACCCGCCGTTAACGAATTACCAAAACATAAAAAAATCACGTCTTAAATTAAAAATTGAATTTAAAGTTTATTAACCTAACATGTTCTAAAGGTTTTAATTAAAAGGATTGAATTAAAAAAGTAAATACATTCAAATTACACCTTCTTTTAAAAAAAAAAATAACCAAATATTAAAAAAAAAAAAATTATTTTTCTTCATAATCATAAAAATATCGGCCGTATTTTTCTTTAAACGCTTCAGCGACTTCGTCAATTTCAGGTCGAATGAATTCGTATCCATCCTTTATGATTTCGTACTCTACTGGAATTGTACCAAGAAGTTCACCGTCAACTTGGCAGAGATATGGCTCGTCTTCAGGATTTTTCATTTCAATTTTCACTTTCTTGCTCGTGTATTCAGATATATCGGGATGCGGTTGTAATGTTGCTGAATATGCTTTCGGCAAGTCTTTTAAAAGTTTCAACTTACCTATATTTAAAACATTGATGCTGAATAAACCGTCATCGATCTTTGCTGTCTGTACGATATACATGCCTCCGCCATACGAGGGACCGTTAGCTACGGCAACAAGATTAGCGAAACCTTCATATGTGTCGTTATCCATCGAAACAATTATTTCTCGAATTTTAAAAGGAAAATTTGCCTTGATGGTATGAAAGACATAACTTTTAATTTTACTATTATTATGTCGTCTTGTAACTTCTGCGTCAAAGCCTTGAGAACCTATCCCAAGGAAATATCTTTTTACTCCTTCGTGGGTGTTTGCCAAGCCTATATCAGACTTACCGCTCTTTCCTTCAGCAATTATTTCGCACGCTCTTTTAATATCCGGAAGAATTCCAATTGCGCCGGGAATATCATTTCCAGAGCCCATTGGAATAAAACCGCAGAGAACACCTGTATTGGAAGTGATTACGCCATTCATGACTTCGTTACAAGTGCCATCACCTCCAGCTCCAATAACTCGGCATCCATCTTTTGCCAATTGGGAAGCCAACTCAATTGCGTGTCCGGCGGATTCCGTTTCGAACAATTTATAAGATAAACCTAAATCATCAAAGCATCGAGATACTTGGTTTATTCCCTCTTTCATTTTTTTGCTTTTTCCGGCCATTGGGTTATAAATAATCGCGTGATCTTTTTCCATGATTAACAGATTTTTTTTTAATTTTTAAATTAAAATTACTTATTTATAATTAGATTTTTAACTTTAAATAGTTTTAATAGTATTTAAAAAATTTAAATGAAATTGAGAATTAATTAAAATTCAAAATAAAAAAATCAACACTTTCCCTTATTACAAAAAACAATATATTCCATGTAATATATTTTATCATTATATTATTAGGTATCAGATGGGAGCGATAATTTAAAATGTGTCCAATATTTACCCGCTGCGACTCCAAAAACTAGAGGGTTTCGAAGCGCTCCTTCCATTATCATCTCACTTGCCTCAACGCACCCTCCAACTGTATAATGCGCACCATCACAATACCACGCCTTTTTTAAATCTCTAACAAATCGAGGAGTAAGAACTTTTAACAATAAATCATCGCTGACTTTTTTAGGCGTGATCATTTTAACATTAGGCAAATCAATCTCGTCCAGCATTACTCGTGGAAAATTTCGAAACTTATCATTAATGATATGCCAGACTTTTTGGCTAAATAATTCGTGAAAAAAAACTCCAGTGTTCATATCTTTTCTTTCCCGATAAATCACGCGAAAAACATTATTTTTCCATCTCTCTCAACTCTCTCTACTTTTCCCTTGTTCTCTAAATATATGAGATGAATTAGAACTTCATTTAAAGCAAGATAGCAATCCATATCGTTTAAAGTCTTTCCGTAATGAACTTGAGAGAGTTCAAAAGGAGTTTTTGGGTCGTCTTCAATGGTTTCTAAGATGCGCACAAGTCTCTTTTCATGATGCTTTTTAATTTCGAAAATACATTCATGAGGGTTATAAATAATCTCTTGGTGTGAGGGAAATATCATTTTTGGGTTTAACCTATATATTCGATCTATAGATTTTAGATATAGGTCTAATATATTACTTAAATCTTGATTTTCATTAAATTTAGAAGGAATCATCGTAAGAATGTTGATATGAGGGAATAAACCTGAAAGGATGTGATCTCCAGAAAATAACACGCAAGAGGTTTTATCGTATAAACATATATGACCTAATGAATGTCCTGGAGTCCAAAAAACTTGAAATTCATTCTTTTTGAAATTTAATATATCGCCGTCCTTAACTATAATATCTGGTCTTTGAAATCTTATTATTTTTGGCAAGTTAAGAAAGTAGTTATACATTTTTTTTCCAGTTTCTTCACTAACTCCAGATTTTATCATCTGTTGAGCAAGATCGTAGGCCTTATTCTCAATTTCTACAGATTTTTCAGCGCTCGTTATCCATTTAAGTGTTTCGTGAGTAATTTCGTGCATTACCAGTTTTATATTAGGATTTCTCTGCTTGAAAGCTTCTAACAATCCCAAGTGATCAGCATGAGCGTGTGTCAAAATACAGTAATCAACATCTTCTAATGTTATATTTGCCTGTTCTTTTAACGCAGAGACGAATTTCTTGCTACAATCTGGTATATTCAATCCCGCATCTATTAAAATGTTGACATTTTTAAATTTAAGGAGATAAATGCACACAAATTCAAGATTAGTCGGGATGCTACATTTAAATCGATATATCCCTTTTATTAATTCTGTATAGTCCTTATTGCTATTCAAATTTTACTAGTTAGTTACGATTTTTTTTACCTTTTTAATAACTAATAAATTCGATAGTTTTAAACTCTGCTAAAATCGTTATAATATAAAGAAAAGTCAGATTGGGACTAAAACAAGATATATTAAAATATTATGTTCTAAAACTTCACACGAAAATTTTTTATTAAAACGTGAATAGTGTTTAACATTTTTGATAATATTGATAACCTTAAACTATAAGGAATTCTTAAATAATTATTATACAAAATTAATAATATAATAAGAATCGTTCAAAAACCATGAAGAAGGCCTGGTAGTCTAGCTTGGATGTATCTCTTGCGAGAACCAATAAGGGCGCTGGCTTGCGGGCTTATTTCTTAAGAAATAAGGTAATAAGCCAGAATTCGAGGGTTCAAGTCCCCCCCAGGCCATATATTTCCTTTCCTTATTTCACTTGATCTAAGAGTTCTGAAATATTTTTTATCTTTAGATAATCTTTTACTGGTATTTCTTTTTCAAACGGGAATTTATATGTTCTTTCACATAAAACTGTTTGTAAACCAGCTCTATGTCCTCCATAAATGTCTGCGTATTCGTCTCCACAAATTATACACGAGCTAGGGCTATCTTGCAACCCCATTTTTTCTAAAACATGATAAAAAATCTCTGGATCTGGTTTTCTCTTACCAAATTTGGCAGATGTAACTACAATATCAAAAAAATCAAATAAATCGTGTTTTTTTAAAAGATTTATAATCGTATCGTGATGAGAGTGATTGGACAAAACAGCTAACTTAAAACCTTCCAATTGGGATAATTTTTTTAAGGTTTCCCGTGTTGTCTCAAACGGAATCCACTCTTCTTCTTCAATTGAATGGTATAGATTCGCTAACTCCAGGCATGTATCTTCGTCTAAATCAACAACATCCACCATTTTCAGCACATCTCGGAAAACGCTGAATGTTGGAATTTCTATTCTAGTTTTTATCATTTTCTTGAAATTTGAAGCCCTTGTCTTGTTAAAAGTTCTCACGAATTTTTCGATTATCGCATCATCCTTGAGAATGTTCTTTTTTTTCAAAAATTCAACAGATTTCAACAAACCTCTCTTATAACAATCCATGTATCTTTCCATTGATACATCCTTAAAATAAAAAAGAGTGAAGCCGAAATCAAAAACAACGGCTCGTATTTTAGCTTTAGAATTCATTCTAAATAATTATGGTGTTTTAAAAATATTAAGTTATTCCATTCAAAAATCTTTTAAAAAATCCTTATCTCACTCAAGAATAGTATCGTGCCATTTTAACTTAACATCATTAAATTTTAAATATAAAATTGAATAACTCACGAAAAATCGAATATCATCTGTATTCGTCTAGATATGCGACAAATTTTAAGAGAGCTCGACCTTCCTCAATTAAACTGGCCAGGCGGTAATTATTTTTGCGGTTGTTATTTGGAATGGGGGCAGGACCTAAAAAAGATTGAAAACCGCGTAAAAATTCAAAAGTTAGCCAAATTTCGGAATCAAATGAAAATACAAGTTGAAAACAAATCTTTAAGCGATTTAATGAAATTTCTCTAAATTTTTTGAAAGAAAGAACAAGATTAGCTTTAAAAAAATAATTAACGGGGCTAAATTAATTAATTCAAATAATTATTATTTGAAAAAATTGAAGAATAAAGTCCAAGAAAAGTTAAATGAATTGAAATATTATGATCTTTTAAAAAACATATCAAAAATAAAATTTTATAATGTGGGTAATTTCTCCGATTGCCGGTGTGGGTAAGAGACTTCAACCATTTACTTATTCTAAACCTAAAACTTTCTTGAAGATTGCTGGAAAGAGAATAATCGATCATATTTTAATTAAATTAAAAAAAACTTTTCAGAAAGGCACGAATGTATTATTTATCGTTGGATATAAGAAAAGACAAATTACAGACTACTTGAAAGAACATCATTCAGATTATTTCAATTTACACTTCATCGAACAAAAACCGCTTGGATACACGGCTGATGCACCGTATTTTTCTGGTTTAGGGGATGCGATCTTATTGGCAAAAGATCACGTTAAAGACGACGATTGTTTCATATTTTTGAGCGATAGACTGCCTCTACAGGATTATTCGTCAATCCTGCTAACATATCATCAGGGTGAGTGCGATGGAGTCATAAACGTTAAGAAAGTTGATAATCCGCAATTTTACGGGGTTACTGTTGTAGATGAGAATGGCAACATATCTAAAATTGTTGAAAAGCCAAAAGAATTGATTTCAAATTACGCAGTATCCGGTGCTTATTTATTTGGAAAAAGAATGACACCAATTTTATTTAAATTATTGGAAGAACAAAGCAAGATCAAAATTGAAAACGGTCAAGAACATCAATTAACACCAATAATAGAGAAATTGATTCAAAATGGAACAAAAATTAAAATTAACGAGATGACGGAAGAAATACTAGATTTTGGGAGACCTAAAACCTTATTGGAAGGAAATAGATATTTACTATCTGAGCTCAAGTTTGAAGACCCCTTATTTGAAAATTTATTTCAATCTGGAAGTATAATTGATTCTAAAATCGTCCCTCCAGTATATATTGGAGAAAATGTGAATATTTCTAATTCTATTATTGGACCAAATGTATCCATTGGGGGCAAAACAATATTAGAAAAATGCATTCTTTCAGAATCGGTCATTGGTGATGGAACACATTTAAAAAAGATAATTTCTTCAGAAAGTATTATTGGAGATTATACCATTTTAGAAGATTTAATAAAAAAAAATATTACTATTGGAGACTCGTCTTATATAGCAACATCTAACATGAAATCTTTCTAATTTTATAAAATAAAAAAAAATAATTTAATTAAAGTTTGGTTTCTTATCTTGCCACGGAGCAATTTCCTCGAAAGCCTGAGAAACTTGGAGCACTAATAAATCTTCAAATTGTTTTCCAACGATCTGCATACCAATTGGTGTTCCTTCACTTGACCAACCGCAAGGAATCGAAGCTGCTGGGAGACCCGTCATGTTAAATGGAAAAGTGTAATGCATGAAAGCCACGGGTGAGACATTCCGACTATTAATCTGAGGTGGATACATGATCCCTAATTCAAAAGCAGGAACAGGAGCAGTTGGTGTAATTAAAATATCGTAATTTTTGAAATATTGGTTCATTGTAAAATATAATTTCTGCCTTTGTTCTCTTGCTTGACTAATATCAATCGCAGAATAGGATAGACCAGCTTCAATCAATCTGATTAAATTTGGGCTGATATCCCCGCGTCTTTTTTGTAAGTCTTTTTTTAAATCATATCCATAACCAGCTGTCACTAAGGTATTAAATGACTTTTCGGGTTTTCTTATTTTAATGTTGGATTTTTCTACAGTCCAATCAAATTTCTCGAGCTTCTGAGCACTTTCAATAACGACTTTTTCAACTTCTGGTTCAATTGCCTTTGAAAATCCCAAGCCAATAGAATATCCAATTTTAAGATTCTTTGGTTTCTCTTCGAGTTTTTCTAAATAATTGATACCATCATCAGGGAAAGAATTTTTATCGTAGGGGTGATGTCCTTTCATAACAGTTAACATTAAGGCGGCATCTCTGACATACCGCACGAGTGGCCCGTAATGATCCATTGACCAAAACGCTATTCCAATCGGAGGATAGCGAGGGATGCGCCCAAATGTAGGTTTCAAACCATAAACGCCACAAAAACAACTTGGAACTCTAATCGAACCCCCTCCGTCTGAGCCCAAAGCTAACGGTCCTAAACCGCTTGCCACCGAAGCTCCAGCACCTCCGCTGGAACCGCCAGAAGTTCTTTCTAAGTTCCACGGATTTAATGTTTTTCCAAAAATTAAATTATCTGTGACAGCCATATGCCCAAATTCAGGAGTATTAGTTTTTCCTAGCATCACGCAACCAGCATCCAGCAATCGTTGGACAGCAACATCGTTTTCTTCTGGAACGAAATTTTCATAGAGTTTTGAACCATAAGTGGTTCTAACTCCTTTAGTTTGCATTAAATCCTTGATTGACGTCGGGATTCCGTTTAAAAGCCCTAATCTTTCTCCCTTTTTAACAGCTCCGTCTGCTTTTTTTGCCGCTTCTCTCGCAATATCAAAAGTAGGAGTGCAATACGCGTTGATTTTAGGATTTATAAGGTTAATCCTTTCAATAATTGTCTCAGTTATTTCTTGAGATGTGAGTTCTTGACTTTCGATTTTTTTTTTCATTTCTACCGCAGACATGAAGCAAATATCTTCTTTACTCATTATTCACACAATTTTTTTTTTGATTTTTTAGATTAAAATGTTATATCATCAAATTTAAATGATTGCTTTTTCTCACCAATCTTATTATTGTTATAACTATTAGTAAAAAGAAAAGAAGTTATTAAAAGAAAATTATTTTTTTAATTAAAGCTGGGTTTTTTATCTTGCCATGGAGCGATTTCCTCGAAAGCTTTTGAAACTTGTAATACTGTCATATCATCGAACCTTTTCCCAACAATTTGCATTCCTATAGGTAAACCATCGCTCGACCAACCACACGGGATTGACGCAGCCGGATTACCAGTCATGTTGAAAGGAAAAGTAAACGGCATCCAACCAGTGGGAGATACGCCCTTGCCGTTAATAGTTGTAGGTCCCATGATCCCTAGTTCAAAAGCAGTAACAGCAAGAGTGGGCGTAACTAATATGTCAATTTCTTTAAAAAGTTTATAGAATACTTGATAAATGTCATTTCGTTGTTTTATAGCTTTCATTACTGCTAGTCCCGAATAACCGATACCGACTTCGATTAATTTCACAAAGTTAGGGTCCATTTTGTCGCGCCATTCACTTAATTTAGGTTTAAAATCGTACGCTAACATACCAGTCCATAATGTATTGAAAGATAACGCCGCTTTTCTCATTTTAATTTTTATTGATTCGACATTCCATCCAAAATCTTCGAATTTTTTTACTGAATTGATGACATTTTTCTCAACTTCAGGATCAATTGCTTTAGCGTAACCTAAATCCATGGAGTAGCCAATTTTTAATTTTTTAGGTTTTTCGTTAATCCTATTTGTATAACTTACCTTATCTTCTGGCAAGGAACTTTTATCTCCATCGTGAGGACCTTTAATTGCATCGAGCATTAGCGCAGCATCCTCTGTGTACCTGGTTATAGGACCGATGTGTTTTAGAAACTCTCCAAATAAGCGTTCTGAAGGATAACACGGCACTCTTCCATAACTAGGCTTATGACCAAATAACCCACAAAAGCTCGCAGGAGTCCTAATTGAGCCTCCTCCATCGGAACCTTGTGCTAAAATGCTCAATCCCAAAGCTTGCGCAGCCGCTGCACCTCCACTTGAGCCTCCGCAAGTTCTTTCTAAATTCCAAGGATTTTTTGTCGTTCCAAAAATTAAATTATCCGTCGCTCCTTTAAATCCAAACTCAGGCGTATTGGTTTTTCCTAAAATTACGATACCAGCGTCCTTTAATCGCTTTACAACGACATCGTCTTCTTCGGGTATAAAATTTTCAAACATTTTACTTCCAAATGTCGTTCTGATTCCTTTGGTTAAGTTTAGATCTTTAATTGAAGTCGGTATGCCATGTAGAGGTCCTAATTTATCACCCTTTTTAACGGCATCATCGGCCTTTTTCGCCATTTCTCTCGCTAAATCAAATGTAGGAGTACAATACGCGTTTATTATTGGATTAATCTTTTCTATCCTTTCAATAATTGCTTCTGTTATTTCAACAGACGAAATTTCTTGCGTTTTAATTCTCTCTGCCATTTCGCAAGCAGACATGAAACAAATATCTTCTTTATTCATTTATATCATGTTCTTTACAATAATTTAATTATAACAAAGATAGATTACATGTAATATAAATAATTGTTTGTTAAGACTTGAATTTCTTGATTTTTCAATAAAATTAAATTCATGACTTGATTATTAAAGATAATAAATTTAGATAAAATAAATCAAATTAATACTGTTTGATGGTAATTTGAAAAGAGAACACGTTCTTATCTTCGTTATTTTATTTATAAATTTCACGACCATGTGCTTAACTGTAAAAGTGCACGCTCAAGAAGATTATACTTTACAAATACACGAAAACGATACTTTTATATGGGAAGTTGAAGAATTGAACTTGCATAATTTTGAAAAAACATTTGGTTTTGTTCCTGCCTATGAAGAAGGCGATAGAATAAAAAAAACCGTTAGAAGTATTGAAGAATCCGGGGTTGGGTGGTATGTCACGATAGAGAACTGGGATTATGGAGCAGACTGGGAGGAAAGAGGTAAAACAAAGTATAATTTGGTATCGTCAAATCCTAGTAAGTACGACGATAATCTAATCATACCGACACCCGTTAATACTTATCTCGAAGAAGCCTTAGAATCTTTACCTACTTCATACTCATTACAAGATATAACTGTAACCAAGAGAACCAAGGAATATACAATGGTAAAAGAATACGATCCAAGAGGCATCGTGGTTTCAGAAGCCTATTACGACGACGACAACATTTTGATGGTAAAAGTGGAGGGAAAATTTCGGATCATCGAATTTCATACCAACTATTTCATTGGATTCATGGTAATTTCTATATTAGGCTTAGTTTATACAATAATTTCTAAAAAAAAATACAAAACCTTGCATCCCTCCAATATCTAAGTCTACTTGAACCACCATTCTTTAGAGTCTTTTGGAAAGGCTCTTGATGAAGGCACAATAAAAAGAAATTATAAAATTTAAAACACATTAGAGACAAGAATTTTTAATTTTTATAAAGATTTATAGATTTTAGATTTTTATAAAATTTCAACGAACAGTTGGTACAATATAAATTAAATAGTTATCATTTCTTAAGTATAATATTTAGGTGAAAGAAAACAGCTTAATATTAAATAAAATGGAAAATTTTAAACTTAAAAAACTAGATAAATTTTCTGGTAGAAAAGGTCCATTAGTCTTT
>JAUXAJ010000217.1 GCA_030620005.1 Promethearchaeota archaeon
TTAACATTATCATGAAATTCATGGAAGTAATCATTAAATATATCTGCGATTCTTATTGATACACTTTTATGATTAGAAAGTTCTATGTGATTTATCAAATTTAATACTAAATTATTTTTCATTTCATTATTGAATTCATCAAAATAAAGACATATGAACTGAACAGTATAATCTATATCATCATTGTTAATATCTTTCACATTGTTTAAGAAATTACTTAATATCTTATAGATTACATTTTTTTCAATTTTTTTAAAATGGTTTTCAACAATTTCTAAAGCATTACATATTGATTCTGCATTTTTAGATAGTCTAAATAATATTTCATTTATTAGACCAATTGAAAGGAGAGCAAAATTCTCAATAATTATTTCTGTAATTGTCGAAATCGATTCCTCTTTCTCTGATAAATTAAAAAGTAATTCTTTTAATACCTCGTTTTCATTATCAATAAAATCATTGAATTTTCTTTTTAAAATATGTGCTATGTTATTTGCAGTATTCTCCTTTTTCGAGAGGTCAAGTAATAGAATATTTCTTACATCATTATTAAAAATATCATAATTCTCATCAAGAATTTTGGAGATCTCTTTTTCAGTTGTAGTTCTATCGGAAAGTTTGTGTAATAAGATGTTTCTGATATCTTTACTTAACAATTTAAAGTTTTCTTTAAAAATAGTTAAAATTAATGGTGCTAATGTTTCTTTTTCAGAGAATTTGTATAATATAAAATTCTTTAATTCTTCATCGATTTCATTGTATTTATTTTTAATAATTTCAAGAACATTTTGAGAAAATTGAATATTATCACTCGATCTCAACCACAAATATATTCTTTTTATAATTTCTTTTTTACCAGAATGTATTGACAAATTTAATTCATTTTGTATTCTTTTTATTATATTTCAAATTACAAAAAAAATTTTAATTAAAGTTCTTCCTCTACCTAATTTTATTAATTTATTTGATGCATTATTAATTCAAATTTAGTAAAAATTAAGAGTTATTATTTTGGATTATAATTTAATAATTAATAAAAATTAATATTGTCAATTGTCTTATAAAGTTAACCATTATCTAGCAAAAAATGGGTTTCAAATAGAAGTTTGAAAAATTAATTTTAATGCGAGAATCAGAGTGAACATATATTGTATTTACAAAAGCAACTAAATATCTTTCAATTTTTACTTGATATTGAATTTAATCTAAAATTTTGAAGATTTTTAGTAGTAGAAAGACAAGAAGATAGATGGATACAGGATAAAATATTTGTTATTTATCCACAAACGACTGAGGCCGAAAAAAGCTATTACGGCGGAGGGGAAAATAACGATAAAACTCCCATAGAAGAATTATTTAATGAATTTCGTCAAGACCATGGTTGTGAAATTGTTCCTGTTCCCGTTCTTAATATTACATCAGGTATAGAAATATGGAATTTTATAGAAATCATAATTGAAAAATTTAGAAGTAATGAAGAGGGTTCCGTTATAATGGATATTACTCACGGATTTCGCTTGTTTCAAAGTTTATTATTCTCACTGACATATTTTTTAGAGAATATTTGGCAAGACAGACTGAAATTAGAAACTGAAATTAGAAACTGAAATTAGAATAGTATTGGTAAAAGATTAATTAAGTACAATTTTCATCTTGTTCATTTTATTCAAGAGCTTATCGACCCCTTCTAATTTATCACGAGCTTCTACAAATCCAGCACACAATTTAGAAATAGGGGATGAAGATACCTTGTATTTTTCGCAATTGTCTTGCTTTTTGCCCCATCCTTAAGTAAGTCTTTGTAAAGCCTTTTAAGTTTATTAAAGATTAATTTCTTAAACTTATAGGAAATAGTTAGGATGAATTACTAGGGAGTTTTGTGGTCACCGTTCTTACAATTCTCGTTCCTACAAATAAAAGCTTCTACCTTCCCATTTTTCCTTGGACATGTACCATTCATAGAAATCATCCTATTGTCGCAAAGGTGACATTTGATTTGAATTTATCCTAATATTAGATCCACTACGCCCTGTATTACTATAATTAGATCTCTATAAATAAATATCAAGTTTCTTTTTTTCTGCCTACCATCTTAAAAATATGAAAGATCAACAGAAAAAGGTTTTTGATTAAAAATTGAAATATTCACCTTAATTTGGTAGATATCTAAAAACAATATAAAATACTGATCAAAAATTGTAATTTGCGGAATATTATTGTCCCAAAATTAAGGTGAAATATTGAAAAAAACGGGTAGAATTACTTAATTTACGAAACTAGATGAAAGAATTTATAATTTATCATTTATCATTTATTTATAAAATTCACTAAGTATTGATTTATTTAAAAAACTATATATATAAATACTTGCTCGTATAAGTATGAGATAATGAGAATATTTTTTTAATCATGAATAATTGATGTTAAATAAATATTCCCTGCTGAAAATGAAAAAATATGAATAAATCGTGGAAATTTTGAATACACTTGAAATTCTAGAAAGCCCGATTCGCAAAAAAATAATAAGAGCGTTCTTGAAAGCCAAATCGACCGTTAATTATAAATATATTAAAGAATTAGTTAAGGACGATACGACCCGTGCTGATTACCATCTTAGCGAATTAGTAGACCATAACATAATCGAGAGAACGAAAGGGCGCGGCAATTACATGCTTAGCAAAACCAAGTATACTCTTTTAAGAAAGCTTTACTCGAGTGAAAAGGTGCCAGTTTTATTGATGGGTGGTCTTGGTCAGATCGATTTATATGAAACCATTCTAAATTCTTTGAAATCAATTAGCATAATTCCTAGCAAGTATTTCTTAATAACGAGTAAAGATATAAAACCAGAATTCAATAAAGAATATAAGAAATATAGTGCTGAAATAAAAAAAGTTAAACTGGAGTTAGAAGTAGTTGATTTCCAGAGTGTGTTAAGAGGAAACTACCCAAAGCTATATGAAATATTTGAAAATAAAATAAAAAGTGAAATTTATGATTACGAGATAATATGTGAGTTGACCGGTAGCACGAAGCCCGTGTCGATCTCCTTAATGATGCTGGCCATGAGGTATAATTTGCAAAAAATTTACTATACTGGCGAAAAAATCACATGGTTAGAAAATTAAAGATAAAAATTGGTTTTATTAGCCTTTTCGCTAATAATTAATTAATTAATTTTAATCATATAATCTTCAAAACTAAGAAGAAAAAATAATTTTAAGATATATCATGAATACCAAATTAAAAAAAGAAAAGATAGACATTATTAAATATCAAGAATTTTTAAACCAATCCACTTTTAAGCATCTTCTAAATTGTTACATGGATTATTCGAATAAAAATTATTTATCATCAGTAATTTGGGGCTCAATATTCTTAGAATCTTTTTTGAATCAATTACTAAATCAATTAAATATTATTAGAGAATCTAGAGAAGATTTATGGGAACAAACTAAAAAATTAGAGGTCTATGCTAATAATAACAACGATAATAGAATAGAAATTCCAGATGATATCATTAAGCGTTGTCATGAAATCAGAATGATACGAAATCGATTGGTTCATAGTACTGGACTGCCAAAATCGACATTGCCTCAAGATTCAGATTCAGTTTGGAATAGCGTGTTTGTAATTGTTAATTGGTATATAGAGTTAAGTTTAAATAAAATAACCGAAAAACCTTTGGAAGAAGAAGATAAGAAAAGAATTCTAGTTTTTATTTCTACGATTAAACCACATCAAGCGCAGCAAATTTATTTTTTGGAAATGTTAAAAAAAGAATTAATCAAAATGGGCATACAACCAATACAACTACAACCATCTAAATATGATAAAAAGGATCCTATTGGAAAGGTCCGTGATACAATCAAAAAATGTAAAGGTTTCATCGCACTCGGACTTGAACGAACTCATTCCTATTTGTTAAGAGATAAAGAGGGTTCCGATGACGAAAAAGAAAGATATCATCGTAGATATACTTCGAGTTGGCTTCATTTAGAAGCAGGGCTCGCTCACGGTCTTGGTCTAGATATTTTCGTAATATGTGAGAAAAAAATATGTAATGACGGAATCTTTGATCGAGATTGGAACTCGTATACTGTTATAGAATTAAATTCTCTTGATGAAAACTCTTCGGAATTAAAAGAATTTTTAAACCATATTCAGCTATGGGTTCAATCATAGTTTCAAGGATTATTGGAAAATTTGGGCATTTACTTGATAAGACAATTTGAATTAAAATTAGATTTTTATTAACTCGAATTTTTTCAGGCAACGATTTTATGGTTCGAGTCCCTCTTAGGTCTAAGATTTCTAAGTTTGGCAAGGTTCCTATACTTTCTGGTAATGAAGTTAAGCTGATACAATTATTAATTTCTAATTCAACGAGATTATCTAAGTTACTTATACTTTCCGGTATACATTTAATCTTTGAACAATAATTTAAGCATAAATTTCTGAGAGATTTTAAATCACATATGCTTTCTGGAAAAGGAGTTAATGAACGACAATTATAAAACCTTAATTTTAGAAGGGAATTTAAATTTTTTAAACTTTCTGGTAAATCCGTTAAAGACACGCAATCGTAAAATCTTAAACATTGAAGCTTATTCAGATTTCCAATTCTATCAGGTAATTTTTTAACTTTTTAACACCATAGAAATTAAGTTCGATAATCTGCTTATTTCTTATAACACATTTAATTTGATTATTATCTTTTAAAAAGTAATTAATAATTGGAATACCTAAAATGACTTCCAAATCTCTTAGAAAATCAAATATTCTAATGTTTCAATCTATTTCTAGTTAAAATAAAACTGGGAATTTTTAGGTGGGAAGATTGCAGCTTTATTGTTTCAATCTATTTCTAGTTAAAATAAAACTGGTAGTGTTTTCCCCACGAGAATGGGTTACACGGTTTTTTAAAGATCGCATCATGCAAATACGGATGAAACTGAAGTGATATATAAATGTGAAGTCTACCTATATAAATGTTTGCGTTCGCGATTTCGTTGTTGCATCGTCCGCGCCCAAGTCCTTTTCAAGGAAAAGAATCCGTACACCAATTTTTTTTGCTTTGGCGCTTTGGAGATTTTCCGCTCCATAAACGAGAGAAAATTTTTTACCAGAAATTTCGTATGGTTCTTCCGAGCACGAGAGCGACAATTCGTCAGTTTCTTCGATGGTCTGTGAATCCAGACTTTGAGTTATTTTTTGTTTTTTAACCTTCCTCGTATTAATTAGTTCTTTACTATTAAATATGGTCAAGATACTATTTAAATCTTTAATTGAGGAAATTTTAAGTTTTTAATTTCTTACTCTTTTTTAAGTTTCTTGCTTTAAATAACTTTTTAATGCTCTTTCCATGCAATCTCGAATTAAGTCGGTATATTCATGGTTCATTTTTAAAGATTAAATATCCCGATTCTTCTGCGAGACGAACCTTAGCAAATTGAGCTCCGAAATATTTAGACGCTCCAAAAGCAGATGGAGTCTTGATTAGGTCAGGACGACCAATTTTATATGCTGTTATAGCTTTTAAGTGCACTAAAATGTAAATTATTGCTCTTTGTTTAATTGCAGCGTCAATACCACGCGTATTCATGCGAGAACCATTATAATAGGTATTATTAAAAGAGTTCCCCTCTTCAATCATCGGACGAAAGCTATAAATTTTTAAAAAGAAGTCAATGGACCATTCTTTTGGAATAAAAGAAGTATTGAAGTAGAATTTTTCTTTCAATTCCTTAACGGGTTGATTTTTAATGTTTTTCCTTGAACGAATTACGGGAATTAATCCCTTGTTGCGCGTGTATTCCATGTTCTTAAGAGAGTAAGCTCCTGAATCAGATATTGAGAGCATCCACTTTTTTGTGGTACCTTCAAGGAAAGCGCTAAGAGTCTCTCTATAAGCGCGAGTATCGTTTCTATTCCCCGGAAACATTTTGAAATAGATTGGAAACCACCTATCATAACAATAGGCGTATAAAATACCCGGATCGTATCCTACTCCTTTTTTACTCCCGTTATGATGGCAATACCCGGCATCAAGATCGTTGTAACTATCTTTATCCTTATTTTTATTATTATTACAGTTTAAACGGATGAATTGACCATCCCAAATGAGTATTCTCGGGATAATAATGCCTAATTTAAAACAATCTTTAACTAACAATTGAAAGAACTCGAATAGCGCTTCGGAAGGAATTCTTTTCATCACATAACTCAGATCAGCGGCGGTTGGAAAAAAGCAAGGATCGTGACACACATCAAAAAGAGGGGGTGCGTTCAAAAACCTGCCTAATTTCTCTAAGCCAGCGAAGTCCTTCGTGCCAAGATTAACCCGAAACAGCTCATAAGCAAATATATCTCTTAAAAACATTCCCTTAAAAGAAACACCTCTTGATTCAAGTCGTTCTTGTAAGTCGTCAAAAAAGCTAAAATTGTTGAAATAAAACAGGTATTCAAGGAATCCTTTAAATTTATCAAGGTAATGAAGCATGTCCCATTCTTTTTTAGAGATAATTCCTTCCGCATGATCTTCAAACCGCGTGGTTTTAACTCGTGGAAACCTGTAAAGATAATGCCCTTTAAGCTTCGGAACCCATTGAATAAATCGTGTTATTTCCAATTGAATGAGAGTTGGTTCATTTAATTCTTCTGACACGACCCGTCTATTGTATTTTCGCATGGTAACCCAACTAAAGTTCTTTTTAACGAAATTCCTATCTTTTGACACCCACATCTCATAGGTTTCAATTGACATTCCATGGATAAAATCAGTCAATTGAGTTTGATAAATATTGGTTTTTCTTTTATATAGAATCCGTATCATGGTGCGTCATTTAATACTTTTTATAATTAATAATTAGTAAAGCTCCTATTTATATTTTTTGGTTAGAGATTGAAATCATTTACCCTAAAAAACTTATTTAATGATATGAATTTTAAAGAATCATCATCAAATTTGATGATTTCTGTTTGCATGGCGAAAAAATGGAACATTGATAATGCTTAAGCTCAATCAATAAAAATCACGACATAAATTAAAATTGCATAGAAAGAGTATTAAAAAGTTATTTAAAGCAAGAAACTTAAAAAAGAGTAAGAAATTAAAAACTTAAAATTTCCTCAATTTTTCTTGAGAAAATGAAATTTAAATAATACTTTTTTTTCTTTTAGTTTTTTTTTTTGGGTTTATTTTTGATTTTGGTAAGTTAAAAACATTTGATGGATCTCAATTTAGATAATCTTGTATTAATTGATACCTTTTATTTTGAAACCTTTATACGATGCATGTCCTATTTAATTTGAATTTTGTATCTACCCGAAAAATAACGCTTTAAGATTATCATTCGGTCTAAATTGGATAAAAAAACAGTTTAATTAAAATCGATAAAATTTAATATTCAAATTTTCTCATCATAAATGTACAATGTCATTTGTACGATATGCAGTGTAACCCAATTTCTTGGGTCTTCTAGATGTTTTAGAAAGAAGAGTAATGGAACGGATTGCGAAGGGGTGTGGAGATAGGGGATCTAGTTAATTTTCGTGTATTTTTTAATTTTTGATAGTTTTATCACATAATCACATGTGAAAATTTAAATAGGAATATTACTTATTTCTTGATGTGGTGTTTGAGTCACATTCTTCAAAAAATCAGTGCGTCCAATAATATTTTATAATACTATATTTTCTCGTTTATAATGAAAGGAGCGTGAAATAAAAGATTTTTAGGGAAAGAAAATGCTGGAAATGCGAGGTAAAACTTACTTTTAAAGATTTTTCAAGGTCAAATTCGAAGTTAAAAAAGGAAACATTAATCAAACTATGGGAAAATGCAAGCGTTGAATTTTATTGTTGTTCTTGCTATGGAAAAGTTTATGAAGAAATGTTAAGAAGAAGAGAAGAGAAGGAAAAAAAGAAAACAATTGTTTCTGGAATTACCAATGCCGGCAAAACTGCTATGATTAATGCGATAATTTGGAAAGATTTGGAGAGAACTAAAGATTTACTTATTACTAAAGGCATTGAACGCAGAATAATCGAAACAAGTAACTTTTTATTTCACATTTGGGAGTTAGGAGGTATACATGTATATAGAAAACGATATTTAAAGAAACCAGAAATGTATTTTTATAGCATGGATGAAATTATTCATGTAATTGATGCTCAAGATGCTTCGAGTTTTAATGAATCAATAAATTACATATCAAAAATAATATCTGTTTTGAATGAAGTAGAAATAAACGAAAAGGAATTTAAATTTTTTTTTTTTTTTCATAAAATTGATCCTAATCTGTCTTTTTCTTCTAAAATCTCAGAAAATATCGTTGTTTTAACCAAAAAAATCAAATCACTCAATATTCCATTTTCACACGAGATTTATTTGTCAAGTATCTTTAACTTTAAAAGAAATCAAGCTAATTCTATATTTTATAATGAAGATTTTTCGGACATCGGAAATCTCGCCTGTAAACTATTTGCACACCAAAAAATTCTATTAAAAATGAAATAAAATGTTATTTAAATCAACACGGAAGGAAAATTTGATTTGTTACTGAATGTATAATTGATGCAAAATGTTGCCGTGAATAAAGAAATTAAAATAGAACGTTATAATTTGAGATGAAGCATTTACTACTATTATTATTAATAATTAGATAAAATCATATCCACTTTTCATGCTATATTCTTGAACATGGTTATATTTATATTTATTATTTTTTTCGTATGGACATAAAATAAACTTGTCCTAACTGTGAAAAGGAATATACGGAAACTCGAGAAAAAATGTTATAATTTTATATAATTGACCAGCTTCAATTTAAAAAAGGGAAAAAAACTGAGCGGATTGCCCCCTCTCGTGGGGAAAACACTACCTGTTTTGTTTTAACTAGAAATAGATTGAAACTCATAAGACACTAATATATCTTGGCGGAGCGTTTAGCATTTTTTAGCGTGAGCATATTAGGTCAAAGAAATTAAGGCATCAACAATAATTTTTAATATTTTTTTTTATTAATCCAAATGTGTA
>JAUXAJ010000319.1 GCA_030620005.1 Promethearchaeota archaeon
TGAAAAATAGTATCAACTTATCGTTAAAAATGGGCTGCGTATAGATGTAAAACTAGTACAAATTTTAAAGATACTAAAGTTTTAAATTAATAGAAACAAGATCTTTATTATTCTTTAGAAAAAATTACAAAACTTAAGTTACATTATAAATTCGAAATTTATTTCTATAATATTTAATTCCCAATATTAAGAATTTTCCTTCATGAATTCTTTTAAATAAACCTTGCTGTTCAAAATGGTCGATAAAAACGAAAGAGAGATTCATAGGATTCAAGAACTTGAAAGCATTAATCTATCTTCGGAAGAAATTAGAGAACAAGTGATTCGAATGAAAAAAAGCGTTTCAAAAGATAACGACCTCCTTGCTGCACAAATGAATCAAAATTTCAAAAAATACAACATCAAGTCATTTGATATCGTAGGGGCGATTGGTGCTGGCAAAACGGCAATTTTAGAAAGAATATGCGAAAAAATAGCGAAAAAATATAGAATATTAGTTATCTGCGGAGATATTACAACCCGAATTGACGCAGACCGTATTGAAAAACACGATGTTGAGACAATCCAAATCAATACTGGGCGAGAGTGTGCCTTAAATGCGTACCATATAAATCAAATAGTAAAAAATAAGGATGTTACAAAATACGATTTGATCTTTATTGAAAACGTGGGAAATTTGATTTGTCCCTCGGAATTTATTCTCGGAACTGACAAGAGAATAACTGTGGTATCAATTACCGAAGGAGAATGGGTTATTGAAAAGCATCCAATGCTTTTTAAAATGTCAGATATAGCAGTCATTAATAAAATAGACTTTGCTGAAAGGTTAGGAACAAATATCGATAAAATGATTAGTGATGCTAAAAAAATTAATCCAAACATCAAAGTTGTTACCACAAGTGCTAGGACTGGCAAGAATATTGACAAATTGATTGATATAATGAACCTTTAGTTGGCCTATATATATTTTATTTTTAAAATAATGATTAAAAGCTCAAATTGAAAAATAATGAAAGAAGATTTGGAAAATATAGAAAAAGTTATTTCCAACGTAGAGAATATTGAGATCTCTAAAATTAAAGAACTATTACAGGATTTTTTTAAAAAACATGTTACACGAAATCGTATAGAAGATTTCATTGGCGATTATCCAACATTTTTAGAACCCGTCTATCTTGGAAAAAATGTTAAGCTTGGTGACGATGTACTCGTAGGTCCAAATGTTTTTATCGGAGAAAATTCGCAGATCGGCGATTATGTGGAGATTTCTAATACTATAATCTTTGATAATGTTAAAATTGGAGAAAATTTTAAACTAGAAAATTGCATTGTCGCAAAAAATAGCTCTTTTGATTTTTCTAACATGTTAGCGAAAAATTGCGTGTTAATGGGGCAAGCTGATTCAAAAGAAAATCTCAAGAAAGTACCATTTTAAATTTTAAATTTAATGAAAAAATTTAAAATTTTAATCTACATCAACAGAAACTTTACACTTATGATCAAGTGAATCAAAAGCTTTGTAAATAGGCATTAAATTAAAAATTTTAATCCACATCAACAGAAACTTTAATCCGCAACTAAAGCTCTGAATAACCTGCGATAAATGCGGATCAAAGCTTTAAAACAATTATTATAGATAATAGAGTATTTAAAACATGATAATTTTACCCTTTCACTTGGATTGTTGTTGTAGGAGGCATCCATCTTGTTTTCTTATTTTTGGATCAAAAACAATGCCTTTAAAATTACTTCCGTAAAATTTGAAAAATTTTAGTATAAGGATTTACACACTTTTATTATCCCAAAAGATTCTTACTCAAAAGAAAAATGATCTCCTTCTTTTCTATAATAGCTACGATTTATTTTATAGCAATCAACGCAGAACCACGCTTTAAAATAGGGATTAAAAGTCATGTCTTTATCTGCCACGTTACAAGTAGCACATTTACAAATGGAATCACTGCTTAAACTGTCAAGCTCGTTCCTCTTCTCGTTAAGGAAGTGAATTTCATCCATATCAATGAAATCACGAGGGGTGCCGTCCTCTTTATATGTAAGCCCTCTTATCTCTTCAGTAATTGGATACCACTTATCAGATACCGCCTTTAACAAAACAAGGCGCAGATTATTTCTGAATCTCCTTAATTGTGGGTTCTTTATTACTATTGTTTTCTTTCTTTTCATGATTAAAACATAATGATCTCAACGCCGTATACTTCCTTGATTTCTTCAATCTTGTCCCTTAATTTCTTATGATCAAGTGAATCAAAAGCTTTGTAAATAGGCATTAAATTAAGAATCTTAATCTACATCAACGGAAACTTTACACTTATTACACTTTTTAGCCCCTCGGAATAAAGGATTGTCACATTCAGGACAGTGATATCTCTTTTCTTCTTCTTCAACCCACTTTTCGGTTCCAAGTTCTCGCCAAGTTGGAATCGAACGGAGTATGACTTTTTTACCAACTGGAATGGGGAAATTATCTATAAACTTGCAAGGGAATTCATCACATTGATGACATCCTTGAATTTCTTTACCACTCGTGCATTTTTTAATGGCACACGATCTACATACAGGGAACACGATTCCGTCAGACTTGCAGCCTGTACACGCGATATCATCTACATTCTTTGCGAAAGCTTTATATACAGGCAATAAAACTTGCTTGAACTTTGAATTATTATCTCTATGGGCCATATATATAGCACAAACACCACAATATAAACCGCATGGAGCTAATAACGCTTCTTTCACTTCTACCATTTTTGCTACCATCTTTTTTTAATAATATTATGGTGGGTTCTTTAAAATAAAAATTTAATGAAAAATCTAAAAAGTTTTATAACGATATCAATAGAAAATAATTAATCAAATGCAAAAGAATAAAAAAGATATTCATTAGAATTAAAAAAAAAGATTATTAACAAATACTTTAAAGATTCTTTAGCATTCCTTAAAAATTAAATGTTATATCCCCAAAACATCTCTCTTGAGAAAGGAATAAACACTTATCAATTTTTGGTTCAGTATTATATTCTATTTCCAGAGCATCTAACCAGCAACAAACCCTATATAGCACGCCACATTCATATTGGGCGTTAATACCAATCCTTTTCATGCCCTCGTAAGCAAAACACCTTGTCATTTCCCAATGCATTCGATTTTTTTCCGGAAAAGTGTATGTAAAGTCCATGAAATCTCCCTTTATAACACTAAAAGCGTCGTGTATGATTTGTTTTAGTTGTTCAAAAGTCATTATCTTTTCTTTTTCAGTTCCCAGAGCTTTCCTAACTCTCTGGACTTCAATGGTCGAAAGCGATTTGATAGCGGCTTTATTTAGCTTATTAGCCGCTTCAATGCCCAATTCTTTGGCGCAATTATAAAACCACGAACCATCATGAGTCATCCAGCACTTAACAAGAAGTTCTCTTAATTCATGTTTATTTAATTTGTCAAATAAAGTCATTTGAAGAAAATTCGGTTAAAATTTACTTGCTTAATTATTATTTAAGATTTATTCAATAAATTTTTATCGTCATACTAACACTAAACACGACTGTAGAGACTAGATATAAAAAGATAATAAGCTTGAAAAATATATCGTGAATCACTCTTGGTACAATTCAAAACGCCATTAAATCTTCGGGCGTAGAAAAACTTGTAAACCTTGTGGAAATGAATTAAATGATCGATATTAATAATATTTGTGATAAAAAAAGAAAAATGAATTACAAAAAAGATATAATTATCTTTTAAATAAAGATTTAAAGAAATGAATTTAATTATTTAATTGTATTTACTAAGAATTAAATTAAACCGTGGAAAAAATGAAATGTGAAGAATGCGAAAAAGAAATTGGAAAAGATGAAGCAGTTCAACACTTTGATAAATATGAACCCACTACAATTCATTTATTTTGTACGGCACAGTGTCAAAATAAATGGATTTCTAAACACGAATTAGGTAAAGAGAAAGAGTAAGATTCATTTGTCTTTTTTAATTTTGACGGAAGATACTCATTTTCTATGCATGATTTCATTATAATTTTTACTTTTAGAATATAATCATCTCTTTCTACATCTTGTCATTGATGATTCAAGAACATTTAAAAAGAAATGTAGTTTATATTATTCTTAGACAAAATTACAATAAAGTCAAACATTATATCATGAAAATCATGGCTTCCGTCATCGCCCTGGATTTTTGTCTTTTGGTTAGTGTAAAATTTTTTACACTCTGATTTCGCCCTTCTCCTATTTTATTTTGACCTTATCTTTAGGTCTTGGTGACGGAAGCCTCCCTTTCCTTTAAAATAAGATAAAATTCTACAAAAAAGCAACTTTTTTCCAATATCTGTTAGATATCGGAAAAATCGAATTAAAATTAATATCTTGGCCAACTTCAGAAGAAGCGCAAGGCTTAATGGCTAATTTTACAAGAAACGACGAGCTTTTGTTTAAACCTGCTTTTTTAAATGATTTAAAAGCCTAGGAATCGCTATTCTCATTGGCAAACCCGTTGAATCGTGTTCAAAATTTTTTGGGAGAAAACGAAGATTTGCCCTTCCTTTAGAAGCAGACACGGCTAGAACCCATGCGTCTAAAATATCGTCAGAGGTTACTTCACTACGTTTATACAATTTTAATCCCTTTTCTAATAGCGTCTCAGGATTTTTGCATTGAAGTTTAAGAACATTCAATCTTTCGTTTAATCCATCCTTGGTTTTTTTATAATATTGCATTGGCTTTCCTTTCGCCAAGGCAGAAAAACACAATTCTGGACCGCTTTCAATAAAAATATCTGATAGTTCCTTGTCCTTTTGTAATAACGCGTCAACTTCTCTAATTTTAGATGTTATGTTCCAAGTCTGCTTAGATAAGCCTTTTCCAGTTAGTTTTATATTAATATTTTTCGCTTGAAGATAAGATGTAGCGTGAAGAGCTGCACGGCAAGGGGTTGGAAAAATACCGGAAGAGCGTTTCCGAGTGAGGTATTTGCGGGCTTCAATATCGCAGAGTCTAGGTTTACCGCCCTTATCCCTTAATCCTATGGGAATATCAACGAGAATTAATTCAGCGTTTAAATTCGCGTCCCAAAGTTCTTGAATTGTTGGAAATAATTCAACTTTCAATTCAGCTTGAACATCTACCTGAACACTAACCCATCCAGCGCGACAACCGTCCACACCAAGATGTACTGCTGAGTTCATTATTATAATAAT
>JAUXAJ010000260.1 GCA_030620005.1 Promethearchaeota archaeon
AAAAAATATACGTTCACCCCAATAATCACGCTGGCTATTACCCCGGTGCTGTCCCCATTACATTAAAACTCATGTTTGAAATTCCTAGCGGTAAAATTCTTGGAGCTCAAGCAATTGGTGGTTCAGGAACAGAAAAAAGAATTGACGTGATCTCGACAGTTATTAAGTTTAATGGAACTGTATTTGACTTGGAGGAATTAGAACTGACATATGCACCTCCATATGGTTCGGCTAAAGATCCAATTAACATGGCGGGATTTGTAGCCGCAAATGTTATTAGAAGCGACATGCCAATTTGGCATTGGCACGATTTAGACGCCATACAAAAGAACAATGGGTTTTTTATCGATGTGAGAACGCCTGACGAATATAAAATCGGCACGATAGAAGGGGCAATTAATATTTCAGATTTGGAACTAAGAAAGCACATGAACAAAATTCCTAAAGATAAAAATATTTACGTATTTTGTGAAGTTGGTTTTCGGGGTTATCTAGCTACAAGACTTTTGTTGCAAGAAGGTTTTAAAAACGTGCGAAATTTAACTGGAGGTTATAAAACATTTGAAATGGCCAGGGCAACCACGGAAGAAATTGCAGCAGCTTGTGGCCCTTCAGAAGATATAATGGTCGAAATGATAAAAGACAAATCAAAAGAGACGGATAAATTCGTAGAAATCGACGCTTGTGGGTTATCTTGCCCTGGACCATTAAATGCCATGATTAAAGGGCTTGAATCCCTTCCCAAAAACAAAAAACTGAAAATATACGCTACCGATCCAGGCTTTAAATCTAGCGTTGAAGCCTATGCAAAATTAACAGAAGCAGTTGAATTGTTATATCTTGGCAAGGAAGAAGGAAAGTTAGTAGCCACGCTTGAAAAAGGTGAAATCACGGTTGAAGAAATTAAAGCATCGTTTATACCTAAAAAGAAAACTAGGAAAGAGCTTCTAGGCCCAAATGCACCCGCTTTAACTGAAATCACTGTTGATGAGTTATATAAAAGACTTGATACTGAAGATGGACCCGCAATAATGGTCGATGTTCGCACGCCACAAGAATACCATGTCGATGTTCGCAAGCAACAAGAATACCATACTGTTGGAGGGCACATAAAAGACACGAAATTGATGCCTCTTGGAGAACTCATGTACAACATCGACGCTTTAAAGGATTATAAGGATGAGGAAGTCGTCATGATTTGTCATTCTGGAGCAAGATCCATGATGGCTTCACAAATGTTAGTACAAGCGGGATTCAAAGACGTGAGAAATTTAACTGGTGGTATGATGATGTGGCATAGAAAAGGATATCCAGTCGCTAAGGAATAGCAAAAAAAAAATTGAAAATGATTGTTTTTCACTAATTCTTTTATTTATTGAAATTTTTTACAAGTTTTATTATATCCACTTTTCTGTAGGATGACGGCACCTTAATTTTATTTTTAGAGCAATAACTTTTTAATTGTTTTACAGTCCACTTGTTGTAATCAATTTCCTCTTTCTTTTCTCCCTTAACTATCTTCTCATCTTTAATTTTCTTTATATCCTTTTTAATTTTAACTTTTGGAGCAAGATTTTCTTCTAAAATTTCTACTGCTTCAATTTTTCCGATTTCATTATTAAAATAAATTCTCACTATATGACCCTCTAATTCATACATTTCGCGTGAGAGATTAGAAACCGGCGTCCATTCTTTTTCTTCAATCTTCTTACCAAAAACTTTTGTTTTTTTGATTGTCTCCCCATAAAGGATATTATATCCTATAAGTATGTTTTTTCTCGTTGAATTCTTAGGTAAAGGAGTTTGAATTATTTTCTCTAAGATAATTTTTGACTTTTTTTCGTTTGCCACGTCACCAAATGCCTTCAACCTTGAGGCTGGAGGTTTGAATTTCTTTGTTTCTTGAATTTGAGTAAATTTTTGCTTTCTATCCAGTGTTTTAGTTTGAGGTTGTTCAATCACTATGGTTTCTTCGATTAAATGCTCGTCAAAATCATGTTCATCTAATTGTTCTATATCCTGCTCATTTTGCCAAGTTTCTGGTATTTCTAATATATCAAATCCAAATGCGTCTAAGAATTCACGAGGTTCGTCTCCTTGGTCGACAGAAACTATTTTGCAGCGATAAAAATGGACAGTTGTCATTAAATCTGACTGTAATGCTAACGCTACGCGAGAAGCAATAAATTTTTTTCTAACCGATGATTCGTGACCTTTCCATATAAACATTCTTTTAAGTTTGTTTTTTACTATTATCGCAACTTGTTTTGAATGTAATACATTTATTCCTCGATTTTCACGGAACTCTTTTTCAGTCACTTTTAATCTTATTCTTTCACCTGAATCTCTTAATATATATACCATGAAGTCATTAAGATCTTCTGACATTTTTCACTTTTAACCGATTGTGTAATATAATCTGTTTTTGTTTATTTCAAATAATAATTTTTTTATTAATCAACTACTAATAATAATTGAGACAGCTTTTATATGTCCTTCCTTGTTTCTTATAAAATATAAAGAATAGCATTATTAAAGAATACAATTATAATCATTTATAAAACAAATGTAAATTTTTTTACATTAACATTATAGAGATGTGAAACTGATGAAAAAAACTGTAGAAAATTTAATGGTAGCATTCATTGGAGAGTCTCAAGCAAGAAATAGATACACAATGTTCTCAAAAATAGCAAAAAAGGAAGGATTCGGATTAATTGCTAAAAAATTTGAAGAAACAGCAAACCAAGAAAAAGAACACGCTAGCTGGGATTATAAAATGCTACAGGATTTGAAAAAGGATGAGAAATTTGATGATTTGTCTCTCACAGCAGGGGGCCCAACAATTTATGATACTACTGCTGAGAATCTAAAATCTGCAATTGCAGGAGAAGATTACGAATGGAAAGAGATGTACCCTGGTTTTGCAGATATTGCTGAAAAAGAGGGTTATCCAGATATAGCATCCAGATTAAGAGCAATTGCTAGAGCTGAAAAACATCATTCAGAACGCTACGGGAAGCTTCTGAAGTTAGTAGGTGATGACGCCTTCTTCAAACGTGGCAAAAAAATTGTATGGATTTGCATGGAATGTGGTTATGAAGTTGAATTGGATGAACTACCCGAAGATTTTAAATGTCCCTCGTGTAGCCATCCTAGAGCAAATTTTAGGAAGAAAAGTGAAGAGTTCTAAAAAAGCTTAATTTTCATTACATGTACAAAAATAGTAAATAATATGGTGGAATTTTTTTGAAATTAAAAGAGATATATAAATGTGAAGTATGTGGAAAAGTAATTGAAATTCTTGGCTCTGGTGCTCCAGACACCATTTGTTGTGGTCAAAAAATGATTTTAATGGAAGAGAAAACGGGGGATTGGGAGGGAGAAAAACACATTCCTAAAATAACTATCGAGGGTAATAAGGTTACTGTCGATATAGGCGTTTCCAAGGGCACTCCGCATCCCATGACCGAAGATCACTGGATCATGTGGATTGAGTTAATTTGCAAGGATAATTGTTATAAACGCCAAATTTTAAAGCCCGGCGATGAGCCAAAAGCTACATTTGTAGTTGCTGACACTGAAGGAATATGGGCAAGAGAATATTGCAATCTTCATGGATTGTGGAGATCTTCTTAAGGTTATTGTATAAACATCTAAAAACAATTTCAAACTTTTTTTTTTTTTGATTCCTTATTAAATATATAGAAACATTTTTTTTTTTTTGATTCCTAATTCAATATATAGATAAAAAGAAAATTTAAAAATGAAGGAAAAAAAACTAACTACTAAATTTGCCCATGCTGAAAGGACATCCAATGAAGTAATAAAACTCCAAAAGGCTATTTTCAATAACAATGAAATATTAAACAAATTTCTTGGCAAGATACCTGCTGTTTTTTTTATTGTTAATGACTGCAGGCAAATTGTGTACATGAATGAAGGAGCTTTAGAATTTACAGGATTGGAAGAGGTAACCTCGGCCATTGGAAAAAGACCTGGAGAGCTCTTTGGTTGCATACATTCTACGGAGGAGGAAGGGGGATGTGGGACATCTGAGTCATGTACTTATTGTGGTGCTGTTATTGCTGTTCTTATTAGTCAAAAGGGTAAGAGCGCCGTTGAGGATTGCCGACTAGTTTTAGGCCCGAATGAGGCGGCGTATGATTTGCGAGTATGGGCATCACCTCTTACAATTGAGGGTGAAAAGTTTCATGCAGTCACAATTCAAGATATCGGCCACGAAAAACGGCGTATTGCCATGGAGAGGATTTTCTTCCACGATATTCTCAATACAACAACCAGTTTAATGAGCACGCTGGACCTTTTAACACACTACAGCGATAAAATTAATCAGGAAGAATTCTTAAAAATGATGAATTATAAATTATATTATCTAATAGATGAAATCCAATCTCAACGATTATTAAATGATGCTGAAAATAACGATTTAACGATAAGTTCAAGCACTTTTAATTCTCTAGATGTAATAAAAGAAGTCATGCGTCTATATGGAGATCACGATCTTGGTAAAGAAAAATCGATTCAGATTGATAAAAACACTAAATCCGTTGAAATCACTTCCGATCGAACTATTCTTAGACGAGTTATTAGTAATATCCTTAAAAATGCGCTTGAAGCTACACCAGAATATGGTACGATAACAGTTGGTTGTAAAATCGTTGATGGAAATGTCCAGTTCTGGGTTCATAATCCAGGTTTCATTCCTCGAGACGTACAGATGCAAATCTTTCAGCGTTCTTTTTCTACCAAGGGCTTTAATAGAGGATTGGGAACTTATAGCATGAAATTACTGAGTTCCTTTCTAAGTGGTAATGTCACATTTTCAACATCTAAAGAGAAAGGCACGACCTTCAAAGCTTCTTATCCAAAAATTCTGAAAAAACAAGTTTAATAACTATAGATGGTTAGAATCAAACTTTTATAAGTTAAATCTATTGTGTTAAAATTTTTAAAATTTCATCCACGAATTCAATAGTTCTGTCTTTTTGTCCAGATTTTCTACGCTCCATATTAAACATGTGAGTTTCAACTTCTAAAACATCTAAATCTAGATCTAAATAATTTTAAATCTAGAATAAAAAGAAAAGAGTTTTTAAAATTAATACTTATATTATTATCTATCTCTTTTAAAGAGACTAGGCATTGCGTGCTCGTATTTTTTCATGACAAATCTTGAGATAACTATTCTTTGAATTTCGCTTGTTCCTTCGTATATCTGATATAGTTTTGCGTCTCTAAATAATTTTTCAACGGGGTATGTTCTGAGATAGCCAAAGCCTCCAAATATTTGAATGGCTTCTGTTGTAACCTTCATTGCAACGTCAGAAGCGAATGCCTTGGCAATTGCGGAACTTAAATTGTTGTCTATGCCTTGATCTGCTTCCCAGGCGGCCTTAAAGGTTAGTAATCGTGCGGCCTCAATATCTTTATACATTTCAGCAATTTTGAATTGAATTGATTGGTAGTGTCCAATCGACCGTCCAAAAACTTCTCTTTTTTCGGCATAATCGATTGAATATTCCATTGCTGAGCGAGCACATCCCACCGCAAAGGCACCTATTGCGGGACGAGTATGAGCAAAGGTTTGCATTGCCAGAATAAAACCCCTGCCTGGCTTTGCCAAGACGTTTTCTTTCTTGACTCTGACATTTCTCAAAACCACTGAAACTGTATTGGATGCTCTTTGACCTAATTTAGGAACATGTTTTCCTAGTTTAACTCCTTCCGTATCAGATGGCACGATAAAAGCAGCAATTCCTTTATGCTTTTTCTCAGGATCCACGGTAGCAAAAACAATTATATAATCGGCATAACCTCCATTAGTAATCCAAAATTTGGTTCCGTTCAAAATGTAGTCATCACCGTCTTTCTTGGCAAGACATTTTAATCCAGCCACGTCAGACCCCATAGTAGGTTCAGATGTAGCAAACGCGATTAATTTGAAATCCTTTACTAGTTCTGTTAAAATCCTCTGTTTTTGCTCTTCGTTTCCACCAATTACGATTGGTTCTGACCCTAAATTGTTATCGAATATTGAAGTAGCCATGCCGGGGCAAGCTGAAGAAATTTCTTCGACGACAAGACACGCATCCACTAAGCCCAGCTCAGGTCCACCGTATTTTTTCGGGATTATTAAATTTAATAATCCTTCCTCATGAGCTTTTTTTAAAACATCCAAGGGAAATTCTTCCGACTCGTCGTATTTTCTAGCGACAGGTAAGATTTCTTTGATAGCAAATTCTCTTGCCTTTTTTTGTAATGCTTTTTGTTCTTCGGTTAAATTAAATTCCATTTTTTTTACACCTCATTTTTCACGATGTAAGCGTTATATAAAGAACCTTTATGCGTTGAATAACCGTGGAAGTTTCGAACTTCCCAATCTACATAACCCACATAATAAACACCTTTCATGATTTCTAACTCTGCCATTTCTTTATTCACACCTTTAAAATATTATTAATTGAATTAATTAATTTACATATATTTACTGAGAATATAAAAATTATTTCTATTTTTTATAATGACCACTCAAGAAAACTTCAAAAAAGAAATGTCATCTTTATAAGATGAGAAGAAAAAATGAATATTATTTTAAAATAAAACAATTTTTTTATTTATCAACGGGGTCTTCCCGACTAATAATAACTAGTATAACGCAATAAAAAGATCTTTTTTTTCTCCTCCAATCATGAACCCCTTGGAGTTCATAGTTTTAAATTTTATGAAGAATTAGATTTATTGGGTTTTATTCTTCATTAACCTTTTTAACATGTTACTTAACTTTACCTATTAACCACTAATATATCTATTAGTGAATCAGCTAAAATATTAGCGATGTTATTAGAAAAATTGACAAAAAAAAATTAAAAAAAAAGTGAAAAATTTTAGTTATATAAAGTAGTAAAATTTACCTATATCTTCTCGAACATGTCCTTTCTTACGCCGTTATGGGAGTTCCAATTGCGACTACGCCGCATACAGGACACGTATAATCATCTGGTAAATCTTCAAACTTAGTTCCTTCTTTTTCTTCGTCGTACACATATCCGCACGCACTACACTCGTAACGAGCCGTTTTAATCACACTTTTTTTTATATTTTTACCTTTTATTTATTATATTAAATATTAAATTCTTTTTTTTTAAGAATATTATGGTAATAATTGATAAAAAAATTTTCAAAGACAACTGCTTTCTTTAGATACATGTCCAATTATAATGATCTGA
>JAUXAJ010000018.1 GCA_030620005.1 Promethearchaeota archaeon
CTGCTCCCCTTAGAACCAATTTCTTCACAGCCATAAGCGTTAATCCAAACTTCAACGTTTTGAAGCCTATTTTCAGGGCGGTTTAATTTCTTAGCCAATTCGTAGCATACTGCCATTCCAGATAAGTTATCGTTGGCACCCATGATAGGACGATTTGAAATGATGAAAAATAATTGTGTCAAAGGAAAAGGAATCGATACAATGAAAATTACGAAAAAGACTATTTCTATATTAAAGAACATTTTCTCTACACGAAGTAAAGTTAAGATATTTTTTACAATCAAGATTGTGAGCAGTATCAAGTTTAAAAATACATTCACAGCGATTATTATTGAAAATTTATCTCGAAGTTTTCGAACGAGTGGAAACTCCCAATTAGAATCCACGTGACACCCAATTATGATTAAATTCCTAGTTTGGTTTTCAGGTTTAATTTTTCCAATAACATTTTGGGAGATTTTCTTTGGAAACATGAAATCTATAACTTCCTTAGACAAAATCATTTCACCGAACAAAATAATAGAAGAAACGCTAATTGCAATTAAACTCAACCAAGGATAATTCCAATAGAGAAAAAGTGAAAAAACATGTAAGACCATTGGTACTCGAAATGCTGCCCTATAAGCACTTGGACAAGCCTTAAATTTTTCGATCGTCACATCATCGCAATAGTTCTTGAGTTTATTTCTAAAAAAAATCGCTCCTTCTGCCTCGTTCTTGCTACAAGGTGCTCGTGGCCCTATTTTGTCGCACATTTCAAGTATGAATTTTCTCATTTCCTTTTCAAGGTCTTTATCACTAGTTTTTGACATTGTTTTTCAATCGTTCTCTGTAAAACCACGTATGGTAAAAAATTCAATAATAATAAGTTTTTATTTTCAATCTATATAAAATTTAAACCAAAAAGAGCTAATAACATAATGAATTGAACCTAACACCTTGAACTGTCATCAAAATATAGAATGCAGTGATAAAAAATCTTATTCACATTTCTTATTGCGGTTTCAAATACTTCCTTACGACTTCGCCATTTGGGCTCTTTTCTTCGAACAATATTGCTTGGAAGGAATAAATCTTGGTAATTAAATCTTTCCAGGCGTTTTCTGAGAACCCAGCTTTTTGGCACGTATGAGATAAGAAAGTGGAAACGTCCCAATTTCTGTCATGGTCTATTGGGACCTGAGGGAGTAATAAACCCCTCCGCATGCCTTTCTCTACTATGAGCCCATCTCTACCAATGACGATTTTATCGAGATATTCCTTTGGTTCGTTCACTACAATCAATTTTGGTGGCGTTAAAATGGATATTTCAATTACTAATTGATCTAATTCTTCGAGAGTCACGGAAGGAAATCTTGGATCTTCAATAGCCGAGCTAACCGAAACCTTGTGAACAGCATCGTATAACGCGAACCTTGGTTCTATATACCCTATACAACCTCGTAAGGGATTGCCAGAATGTTGCCATTTGTTCAACGTAACAAATGCTCCATATTTATCTCCAAATTTTTGCTTGATCTCACCGGGTACAACGATTCTCCTACTATTTATTAAAAAAAACCCTATATTTTCGCGTGCGAAGCTTATGAGTAATTTACCTTCTTCCACGCTAAATTCATGTTCATCAGACATCGTGTCATCAATTATTTTAGTTTTATTCATTATTTAATGTTAATTATTTTATTAATAACTTGTAATTATTTTTCCTTTAGGTTCGGAATCGTCAATATTAATTTCTTCTCCTTTTAGAAATACTTTCCAGATTTTAATTGACGTTTTAAAATTTTCAAACGGAGTGTATTTTGCTTTAGTTTTGAAAAATTCAGGTTTTATTAAATATTCTGGAGCTCTTTCTAAGATGATTAAGTCTGCGTCGTAACCCACTTTAACAAAACCTTTTTTTTTTAGATTAAAAATTATTGCAGGATTTTCGGAAGCAGCTTGAACAAATTTTTCAAGAGACAATTCACCTTGACATGTTTTATTAAGTAATAAAAGAGGATACGTTTCAAAACCCGGAAATCCTGAGGGTGCTTCTGAATAATCTCGGGATTTTTCTTGTAGCGTGTGTGGAGCGTGATCCGTTCCTATTAGTTCAATATTACCTTTCTTTAACTCGTTAAATAAATATCGCGAGTGTAGTTCATCTCTAAGGGGGGGTAAAACCTTACCAAAATTGGCGTTCTTTAAATTTACTTTATTAGATAAAAGTAAATGGTGAGGCGTAACTTCAAAAGATATTTTTAAATTATCATCCGTGGTCAAGACTTTTTTTATTAACGAGTAACTCTCTTTACAACTAATGTGACAGAAATGAACAATAGGATAATCTTTCGAATTTAAATTTTTATCAGATAGAATTTTAAAATAGTTTTCTAAGATGAATTTCACGTAGCTAGCTTCCTTTTCCCTGGGGTAAAGTTTATTGTGTAGTTCTAAGGCAGAATGATTTTCTACCACGTGGTTATCGTGGATTTCATCCTTTCTATCTTGCGAAAGAGACCAATCTGGATGAATAAAAATAGGAACTTGAAATTTCGAAGATATGTCAAGGAGGGTTTGGATGTTTAAAGGGTCCTTCCAATCAATATCGTTTAATGGGCCCAATGGATAGATCTTAAAGCCAATTACACCCAATTCAACAATCTTAACGATTTCCTCGTAATTTAACCCTTTTGGAACCCCTGCAATAAATCCCACGTTCACGTGAATATTGTTTTTGGCTTTATTCATCCAACTTGCAACTTGATCCCCCGTGATTGCCGGAGGTTTCGTATTTGGCATGTTAAATACAGTTGTAATGCCAGAAAAAGCAGCTGCCTTAGTACCAGTTAAAAATGTCTCTTTTTCACATTGATCCATGTCGCGTAAATGAGAATGGATGTCAATAATTCCTGGAACGAGAATTCTATTCATACAATCCTTTAATTCGCCATCTTTATTTTGCTCGATAAGATTTTTTAAATGTTCACCAGTAGGATTATAAATAATAGAATTAATAGTACCATCATTGATTAAGATTGCTCCCTTGCGTAAAGAACCATCTGAATAAATTTTTAGATTTTTTAATATCATGTAAGTTAAACATCTGTATTTTCTTGTTTGTCTATGTGAAAATTAATATATAAAATTTTATCTTCTACCGTTTTTATCTCATTAAGCGTCGCTATACTTACATTTACCAGCATTGAAGGAAAATTTTCTACCAATGCTCGTAAGAAAGATATCAATAAGTTGTTATTGATTGAATTTAGTGGAATAATATAAAAGCGTTTGTCTAATTTCTTTAAATCACTAAATTTTTTTATTTTTGGTAAGTCATACATGTGCGCTAAAAAAGGAAATTCGCTTGGAGTTATTGAATTACAGACGATTGTTAGCTTATCAATATTCATGGAGTTTAAATAAAGAACAAGGGAACTTGCTCTTCTTAACTTTTTAACTTTAATTCCAGGAGTAGATTTAATCCACTCTTCTTTTTTTAAAGAATCGTCTTGAAATGCTTTTTCCAAAGCTCTTTTTAACAGAAGAACTTGAGACCTTTCATCTGAACCCAAGTATTTCAATTCTTTTCCCGTAAATTTGATTAGAACTTTATCTTCTTGGATATATAAAAAAAGATTGTTGTTCTTTCTAATTGCGTAGGATTTACAAAAAGTTTCTCTAATACAAGAACATGTTTTATATACATTCAGAGGTGTGTTTCCAATGTCAATATCTTTTTTGGTGTAATTAGAAACTTTTTCGATTAGTATCAAGAAATTGACCAATTTTATCAATCTATCTGTTAAAATTAAGAAAAATCAAATCTTAAGAATTAAAACTTAAAATCCTTTCCCAACTTATTCATGAATTGTTGACCTGCTTTTCCCATCCCTGGCATTCCCGGCATTCCTTTTGCTCCTTTCTTCCGCATTTGAGAAAATCTCTTCATCATCTTCTTCATTTGATTATATTGGTCTAGCATCTTGTTTATAACCGAATAATCCGTGCCCGAACCTCTCGCAATGCGCCGTTTTCTCGTTTTTTTAATGATTTTGGGATCCTCTTTTTCATTAGAGGTCATCGAATCTAAGACAACGCGCCATTTTTCAAGATTTCTCTCGGCATCTTCTTTTAGCGCGTCGGGAATATTTCCTCCACCCATCATCCCAATTATTTGCTTGAATTTTCCTACCTTCTTAATGCTAGCAATCTGCTGGTAAAGATCCTCAAGAGTGAATTTGCCTCGCATCATTCGCTTTACGATTTCTGGATCGGCAGTTATTTCTGCTTCTTTAACTCTCTGTATTAAAGCATCTAAATTTGGAATTCCCAATAAAGTTCCAACAAAAGTAGTAGGGTCAAATTCTTCAAGAGCATCAATTTTTTCTCCGATACCAATAAACCTAATACCCACATTTGTGGCAGCGCAAGCAGAAAGTGCCCCTCCTCCTTTAGCGGTCCCATCAAGTTTCGTCACGATTATAGATCCAAGATTTGTAGCCTTGGAAAATTCTTCTGCCTGAATATAAGCTTGTTGGCCTAAGGTTCCGTCAATAACTAAGCATACTTCGTTAGGTTTCAAAATTTTTTCAATCTTTTGCATTTCTATCATTAGTTCCTTTTCTTCCTTGTGTCTTCCAGCAGTATCGACAATTATTATGTCATTTCCATCAGCTATAGCCTTTTTAGTTTCCCTAAATGCAATTTTTAGAGCGTTTTTCTCCTTAGGATTTCCATAACATTTAACGCCGATTTTATTAGTAAGCTGGACGAGTTGCTCGTAAGCTCCAGGGCGCCAAGTATCTGTCGTTAAAACGGCAACTTTATATCCTTTACTCTTGTAGAAATGAGCTAATTTTCCAACAGTTGTAGTTTTGCCGCTACCTTGAATCCCTACAAGTAATATGACATTTTTCTTTCCAGGCTTTATTCTAATAGGAGCACTTTTTCCCCCTAGAACGCGAATTAATTCGTCGTGAAGCACGGTAATAATAAAATCCTTTCTCTTGGCCTTTTTGAGCGTGGTATTCTTCGCTTCTTTCTTGATGTTCTCCGTCATTTCGAACACAAGGTTCACCTGCACATCTGCAGTTAGCAATGCCCTTTGGAGGTCTTGCATGAGAGCGTTAATTGCGTCTTTATCTATTCTTGGTAGCCTTCTAATTTTACGTATGGCATTATCCAGACTAACGCCTAAACTTTCTAAAACCATGATGAAAAATATATTTTTTAATGAAGTGTCTAAGTATAATTAAATTCTTTAAGATTTTAAAAATAATTGTTTGATTTAGGATTTATGATATAATTTTGATATATTTTTAAAATGATGACAATTAAAAAAAATAATTAAAGATATTAATCAATATGTATACCTTCATTATTTAATATTTTATCTAATAGACTAACATATTTATCTATTTATTTGAAATGAAATAGTATAAGAAACTACCATTTTACAATTAATCCCATATTTATTAGGTATAAAGGCGAGATTTTAGGGAGATCTTTAAAAAAATTTTAATCATTAGTCGAGCATTACTTGTTTTTAGATTTAGCAAGAATTAAATTTTAGTTTTAATATCAATTCATAAAAGAAAATAATTATAATTTAGTAATTTAAAGAAGTGAAGGTGATTTTACAATTTCATTTAAAAGAATCGAAGTCCAGAAATTGAAAGTAGGACAATATTTAATTACAGATGACGAGCCATGCGTTATTAAAAGCACCGAACGCTCAAAAAGTGGAAAGCACGGACACGCAAAGGTAAGGATAGTTTGCGTTGGAGTTTTCAATGGAAATAAACGCTCTCTCACGATTCCTTCAGGTCATTTAGTTGAGACCCCTGAAATCATAAAAAGTCAGGCCCAAATCAATTTTATTGAGGAAGGTTCGATTAACATCATGAATTTAGACACTTACGTCTCCATAGATGTTGATTGGCCCACCGATGAGAATTTACTAAAAAAAATTAAAGAATTACAGGCGGATCCAAACAAAATGTCGTCTGCGCAAGTAGAATACTGGCAACTGGCGGGAAAAACATTAATTAATAGAATATTTGAAAACTAAAGATATTCAATTTTTTTTTATAAGCATTTATTACTTTCAAGAAATAGTATTAAAATTAACATCTTAAAAATTAATCTTTTTCTTAAAGGTAAGATTTTTAGAAATTAGGATTAAAACATTACAAATAGATTTTGATTTTCATGGAAAGAAAAGCATACGCACTTGCTTCAAGAATGGACGACGATAAGGCCATTACCTTGTCGAAGAGAATATTTGATTTTTTAGTTAAAAAAGGTCAGAATGTCTACATTGAAACGCGTTTGGCGCCAAAGATTTTCCCACTTAACGGAATGGACTTGATTTCCATGACGAACGATAATATTGAAGTTATTATAGCTGTTGGGGGCGATGGCACGCTCCTTCGTGTAGCAGGAAACATTTCACAGCGAGATCCACCACCAATTTTGGGTGTTAATATAGATTCGATCGGTTTTTTGGACGAATCAAGTGAAAGGTCAATTTTTAAGGATTTAAATCAGATATTAGAAGGTCAATATGTAGTAGAAAAATGTTGTAAATTGACCCCTTACGTCTCTACAAGTAAGAATGATACAATTAAACTTAATAACGCTTTGAACGAAGTGTTGATTGTTTCGTCTAAAAGTTCAAAAGTATTGCAAATATCTGTTTACATTAACGGAGCATTTTTAAATAGAAGTTATTTAGACGGAGTTATAGTATCGACTCCAATCGGATCAACCGCTTATAATTTAAGCGCTGGAGGTGCGATAGTTAACCCGAGCTTAGAAACCATACAATTGACGCCCTTAAACCCTTTTGCAAGATCGGGTTTGAAACCGATCGTGCTTCCAATTGATTCAGAAATAGAAATTCGCTTATTAAGACCGCGATTGAACGCAAAAATAATAATAGATGGGCAAACAACAATTAAAAAAGTCCAACCAAACACGCGAATAAGGATTCGTAGGGCAAATTCCCACGCAAAATTTGTTAGATTATCTACTAAAAACTTACATGAAAATTATTTCAGGCGTTTAAGAAAAAAGATAATAGGAACAGTTCGGATTCCTTTCGATGACAGTCCAGAAGAATAATAATATTAAAAAAGTTTCAGTTTTAGATGCTAATATCTTCTTAAGGGGTATTGATTTGTACTTATTTAATGGCATGATTTATACTTCACCTAGAATTATCGATGAGATTGATGTAAATAAGTATAAGAATAAAAACAGGAATATTTTAATGCAAATTCAAGTGGCGATCGAAAGTAAAAAATTGATTGTCAAGAGCCCCTTAAAAAAATTCCTTCAAGAAATTGTAAACAAGTCAAAAATTACCGGAGATTACAACGCCTTATCAGACGCTGATAAAGAATTATTAGCATTGACGTTAGAGTTGAAAGAAAATCTGAAAGACAAAGTGATTCTTTTTACAAACGATTATTCCATGGAAAACCTATGTTGTGAGTTAAATATTAAATTTTCTCCAATTTATGAGAAAGGAATTAAAGCAAAAGTCGAATGGCAAGTATATTGTCCATTCTGCAAAGATGTGCGCGATGCTGAAGATTTGAATAAAAACTGCGAAAGATGTGGATTAAAGCTAAAAAGACGTCCGAAGAAAAAATAATAAAAAAGCTCAAAAAAGAGCTAATCTCCGGGGTAAAATATCTTTTTTTGATTAATCCAAAAATTATTTTAGTTTCTTTGCGGTTAAAAATCCTTCAATTAATATCGTGTCGATTTCTTTACCTGCAAGAACTTGTTCGTACACATTCAACCATGCTTTCTTTCCATGATAATTACTGAGTTCAAATTTAAAACATTGATGCATTTATTAAGGAGTTCTAATTTTTTTTCTTCCCGAATCCTTGCGCTTGAGAACTCTGAATGTCATGAATTGAAGTTAGAAAAAAATTAGTTAATGCTTAAGTAGTGAAAGTTAAAATTTTTATTTTTTTCATTAAAGTATTTATCATTGATAGGTAAATTTATTTCATGAGATTGATATTTGTCATGTATAAATATTATTAAATAGTATAATTTACCATTCAAGTAAATGGTAAGTTTAAAAATATTGAAATTAATCTAATCATGCAAGGAAATATTTAAGTGTAGCGAAGTGTAATGGGAGTAAAAATAAACGAATTAGTTAAAGCAGTAAAAAAATCTATTATGTTTGCAAATATCTTCAATAAGAAGATAGCAATTGACGCATTCAATACCATATATCAGTTTTTGGCAATAATTCGTCAAAAAGATGGAACCCCACTCAAGGATTATGATGGAAATGTCACTTCTCACCTATCAGGCTTATTTTTTCGAAACATAAATTTTTTAGAACACCAGATTAAGCCCATTTATGTTTTTGATGGAATACCTTCCGGGTTAAAGTTAGAAACGATAAGAGGAAGACGGAAGGTCAAGGAAGAGGCAAGAGTTAAAATGGTGGAAGCTCAAGAAGCGGAAGATTTTAAAGAAGCAAGAAAATACGCCCAGATGACGTCAAAATTAACGTCAGACATGATTGACGATAGTAAAAAGTTGATAGAATACATGGGAATTCCAATAGTCCAAGCAAGTTCTGAAGGAGAAGCGCAATCTGCGTATTTAGTAGAATTGAAAGACGCTTGGGCGTGTGCTTCTCAGGATTACGATACTTTATTATTCGGTGGGGAAAGATTGATAAGAAATTTTGCGGTCAGTCGCAGTAAAAAGGTAAAAAATACTACCGTAACCTTGGACATTGAATACATCTCGTTATCAAAATTTTTAAAAAGTTTTGGAATTACGCGTCTACAATTGATTGAGATGGGGATATTAATAGGAACAGATTTTTATCCTGGAATAAAAGGTATTGGACAACATACAGCTTTAGAATTGATGAAAAAGCATGGGTCAATAACTAACATGGTAAATAATAATGTAGTAATAAGGGGGAAAGAAATTCAAATAGATTTAGAAGTGGTTGAAAAAATAAAAGCGATCTTCTTGCATCCAGATGTTAAAAAAGAATATCCTAAAATAATGTGGCGTAAGATTAATTACGACAAAATAGAGGAATTATTAGTGGAGCAGCACAATTTTTCAAAACAGAGGGTTGAAAATTCGTTAGAACGATTAAGGAGATTAGACACTTCTCGCGTTCAAACTTCAATGGATAGCTTCATTAAGGGAAAATAGAAGTTTCAATTTATTTACAATAACAAATTTAGTAAAAAAGGGAAAAATTTTTACAAAATTAATTTTTATATAAATTAAGAGAACATTCATTTTCAGAATCGATTTATCATGTCTTCAAAAAATAATAAAAATAGCAAGAAAAAGGACGATGATGTTGATGAGACAAAATCGGTTTCTCTAAGGATTCAAAAAGCCAAAAAGAGAGACATTGGACGAAATATAATTAGAATTGATCCAGAAATAATGGAAAACATGCACATAAATACTGGCGATGTAATTGCTATTGAGGGAAAAAAAGAAAGTGCGGGAATAGCTTGGCCAAGTTATCCACAAGATCATGGGTTAGGAATTGTGCGAGTAGATTCTAGATTAAGAAAAAACACGGGAACAAGTATTGATGATACTATAAAAATTAGAAAAGTTAAGGCAATTACGGCACAAAATGTCATTTTAGCACCGGCCAGCGTCAAAATTCGGACAAATCCCCGATTCGAAACCTTTGTTAAAAGAAAGTTAAATAATTATCCTATCACACTTGACGACCACATTCTAATTTCAATAGGAATAAGTCGAGAAATAACTTTTAAAGTAATAAGCATGAGACCCAAGGAAGTTTGCGTCATAAAGCAAGAAACTACGCTCCATATAAGTGAACACTTATCCGAAGAGGAAGAAAAGGGAAGTATTTACGTAACATACGAAGATGTTGGTGGTTTAGACAGGGAAATTGAAAGAGTCAGGGAAATGGTGGAGTTACCTTTGCGACATCCCTCGTTGTTTAAACATCTTGGAATAGATTCTCCAAAAGGGGTTTTATTAAAAGGACCTCCAGGTTGTGGAAAAACACTACTGGCTAAAGCTGTTGCAAACGAGAGTGAAGCTCATTTTATATCAATAAATGGGCCAGAAGTAATGAGCAAGTTTTATGGTGAATCTGAAAAAAAATTACGTAAAATATTCATAGAAGCAGAAGAAAAAAGTCCATCGATAATATTCATTGATGAACTCGACGCGATTGCGCCGAAAAGGGAAACTGTTACTGGCGAGGTTGAACGCAAAGTTGTAGCCCAATTACTTGCGTTAATGGATGGTTTACATGGAAGGGGAAGAGTCATCGTTATTGATGCTACTAATAAACCAAATAGTCTAGATTCTGCATTAAGACGGCCAGGAAGGTTTGATCGAGAATTAGAGATAAAAGTACCAAACGAAAAAGGTCGTTTAGAGATTTTCTTGATCCATACTCGAAACATGCCGCTTGACAAGAAAATTTCCTTAAAAGAATTTGCAAGAATTACTCATGGTTTTGTAGGGGCAGACATTTCAGCCGTCTGTAGAGAAGCTGCCATGTCGGCTTTGAGACGATATTTACCGCAAATAAATTTAGAATCTGAAATCATCGATCCTGAATTATTAGAGCAAATAGAAGTCACACGGGGAGATTTTGAGGCAGCTTTAAAAGAGGTTTTCCCTTCAGGCATAAGAGAGGTTTTTGTGGAATTACCGGATGTGAAATGGGATCAAATAGGAGGGCTAGAAGAATTAAAACAAAAATTAATAGAGGCAGTTGAATGGCCGTTGTCGCACCCAAAGATTTTTTCACGCATGGGCATTAATCCACCAAGAGGAGTTTTATTATATGGACCACCTGGTTGCGGTAAAACTTTATTAGCTAGGGCTATATCAACGGAAACAAAAGCAAACTTTATCTCAATAAAAGGACCAGAATTATTGTCAAAATGGGTCGGAGAGAGCGAAAAAGCAATTAGAGAGATTTTTCGTAAGGCTAAAATGGCAGCACCGTGCATCATCTTTTTTGACGAATTTGATTCTATTGCTCCGAATAGGGGTCGACATACTTCGGATTCAGGTGTGACTGAAAAAGTATTATCTCAATTATTAACAGAATTGGATGGATTAGAAGTAAATAAGGATGTATTAGTCATAGCAGCAACCAATCGACCAGACATATTAGATCCCGCGTTAATAAGACCCGGTAGAATAGATAGAATTCTAAATGTCCCGGCACCCGACGAAAAAGGAAGGCTTGAAATCTTAAAAATTTACGCAGGCAAAATGCCATTAGCCACGAATTTGAAAATAGAGGATTTAAACCAAAAATTAGAAGGTTTTTCCGGCGCTGATATTGAATCTTGGTGCCGTGAAGCTGCTATGATCGCACTTCGAGAAAATATTAGAGCGAGGAAGATCTCTCTTGAACATTTTAAAGAAGCAAGGAAAGAAGTCTATCCAAGCATCACGCCAGAAATAGTAAAATGGTACGAAGTCTTTGGAAAAAAGCTGAAAAGCAGAAGGATAGAAGAAGGGAAGGAAGATAGATTATTTGTATAAAAAAGACAAAATTTTTAATTTTTTCAATTTTCTATAAGTTTAAACAATGAATTAATTCAAAAAAAGGTGAAAAAGTTATCGAACAACGTTGGAATCAAAAACCAATAATAAATTCCATCATGGATATTCTCATAAAGAATAAAGGAGAGATTTTAGATAGAAGGCTCGAGGAATTGTTAAAAAAAGAGTTTCCAATAAATAATTTAACTTTGGAAGAAATTTTTTTAAAACTTGAGAGCTTGAACATCATAAACGTGTTTCGCGTTTCAAATACTAAAAAAATGATCGTTTTAAACAAAAGAAATCATTCAATTAGAGAAGATTTATTTAGCGATTTAATTTAAGTGGTTCTTTTGCCAATTTAAACTGACTTCAGCCAAGGAAATGTCTTCTTTTTTTGATTTAAATTTTCTTTCTCGGATATTAATAAAAATTGGGTGATTAATGGCGTTTCCCATTAACAGCATTTCTCCAACGCCAAGACTTGAAATCACGTCAACATGCTCTTTTGTAATTGCTTCAGAGCTATCCATTAAATGCTTTAAATCGTAGGGATTTTTTATGTTTAAAATTATTTTTGAATTTAGTTGAGATAACGCCGTCGTGCTCAATCTTTTAGGCCTTTGGCTGATTAAACACAAACATGCCATGAATTTTCTCCCTTCTCTTGAAATTGTTTCGATTATTGATTTAGATAACGCTTTAGAATGGGCCGCTTCAGGACAATTTCCAGTAAAAAATACTTTTCCATTTCTTCTAGCAACAAATGCACTATTTTTAATCGTAATATCCCATACCTTTCCTGAGTAGTCTTCTGTTTTTTTTTTTCTAATATGAGCATATTTTCTTTTGAAAGAAACTAATACCTTTATTTGATTGTTTTGACGAACATAACTTTTTATTGCTGATAAGCCTAATCGTACACATAATTCTTGAAAATCATCAGCTAATCCTTCATTTTGACCGACATAGAAAGTAATATATTTGTAACCTTTTTTACTAAATTGAATGTTTCCATCTCCTTGAACCATAGCATTAAAGAGAATTTTTAACTGAGAGAGTGAAGCAGTTTCTAAAAAATTTCTTGGAATTCTGTGAGCTTCATTTAAAAGCCAAGAATTTATTTCTTGAGAAGCTTTTTTTTTTAAATAGAATATATTTTCTTCTGATCTCTTAAATAATTCGTCTTCTCTCTTTCGCTTATATATACTCACATCTGGAAATCGCCGCTTAACAACATCAGTCATTTCAACTAAAATTTCTCCTTTTGCTTCTGATTGAGAAATTTCATAACTAAAATATTTTTTATCTTCAAAATAATGAATACAACCATCAGTAATTATCCATCCAAGAATTTTAATTAAATCGTTATCAATCTCACAATCTGTTTTTGAATTAATTTCCGCAACCAGCGGGATTCTAATGCTATTTGGAAGGTTTTTAGCTAAAACAAATTTATTATTGGACCAACACCAATTACGATCTTTTCCTGTTGTTCTATAATTACATAAAACTCGATGATCCTTAGTGACAAGAGCATTTATACTATTATTATTAAATAGTTTTATTAATTCTCCTTTATACTCTTTTATAATAATCCTTTCAATTTCATTTAATTCCAGTTTTTCTGCTTCAGGGTTAAATGAAAATGCTAAATCGCCAATTTTAATATCTGTATATTTTTTCCATCCATTTTTTGTCAAGATTTCTGTATCTTCACTTAAACAAAATTGATGAGCTTCTTCTACAATTAACAAAAAGGGAGGAACTTTGTTCATCCTTCTTAAATAAAATAATCTACTGCATATGTAATCAACAACTATCTGCTTTTTCCTAATATTTATTTCGTTGGATAAATTGAAAATAGTTAATTCTCGTTGATTCACGACATTTTTTAAATTTGGATTTTCTTGCGGGCCAAATAAAGTCAAACGTTCTATTTCTGATAACCAACCGACTAGCGCTTGCTTGGTGCTTTTCCCACTTTCAGAGCTGTTTTCAACACATTCTATTATATCTCTTAGAATATATTTATTCCTTTTATCCTTGTCTTTTTTGAACTTCTTAATATAATTTGCTAGCTCTCTTACTTGAACACTTGACATTTGGTTTTGATACTTCCTAAAAGAATAGGCATTTAATTTAGGTACAGAAATTTGAAAATAATTTATATCATGTATTTTAATTTTTTTCTCGAAGCGTGGAATTTTCTTAAGATAAGTATATTCTCCATGTACGTCAATTAGTATTACTGCTGGTGTACCATGCTTTTCGTTTCTTGTTAATAATTCTTCGATAAGGATGGATGTAAAATAACTTTTACCCGCTCCTGAAATGGCTAGAATACCAAAATGCTTATTTAATAAACGATCCATGTTTATTTTGGCTTCTATGTTTAAAACTTTTACTTTTCCTAATTCTAATCCTCTTTCTATATCAAGTCCAAGGAACGAGTGAAGGAGATAGTCTTCAACTGAATAGACCTCTGCCCCTGGTCTTGCTGGATAAGTCATTCTTTGTATCTTCTTAATAACCAGCTTATCCTCGCTTTTAAATTTTAGTATACCTAAGGTCTTCACGATGGCTATAGCAAACTCAAAATCATCGCTTGGAAATAATCCTTTCAAAGTATTTGGATTATTTTCGCTATTATAAGCTTTTATTGTCAGCGCATCCGAGAAATATTCGTTAAGTAATACAATTCTTTCAATAACACCGATTAAAAAACCCTCAGCTGAATTTGTATAAATGTAAAGACCTTTTCTAACGAACATTCCATTTTTTCTCCTATTTATGACGAAAGGGAATCTAGAAACGTCCGGTAATTGATTATAATTGAAAACAATTCCTATTTTTGTTGACATTATATTGAAGTCCCCAGGATGAATTGAAAATCATTAAAATAATAAAAAAAAAGGATTCATATAAATAAAAGAAGCCTGACGATTTTCTGATTTGAGAAAAAAAAAAATGTAATCTTCTTAATCTTTTTTTTCTTCAAGATCGTGAACTAACTTTAAGATTAAGTAATAGCCATTTTTTGTAAAATATATTATAAAAAGCGTTAACGCTATTCCTAAATCAATAGTTATTGAAATTAATAATAATTGACCACCTTGAGAAAAATTCTCAAATATAGTAGCAAGAGAAAATGTAGATTGACCAATGGCCCCCATTATGATATCAATAAATATAGAAGAAATCAGACCTATTATGATGATAATAATACTTAACAATAATCCGCCAGCTACTATTTTAATATCTGTCCTGTTCTTGTATTTCTCTTCAATTTCTCTTTCCTTATATAGGAATCTTGAGATTGCCTTAATTCCTTTTTTAAACAAGCCGAAAAAGAAAATCAATACGAAAAATAAACCCGCTAATAATCCGCCAATTATTGCTATTTGATATCCTAAACTTAAACTAAAAAAAAAAAGCCCATTTACCAGTAGGATTTATTAAATCAGCAATAGTATAAACACCACCAGCAATGGTTATTATACACGCAAAAACGATGGCATAATAAAAACATTTCGAGATGTTTCTCTGTATATTAGTAAGATCACCTATCTGAGTAAGTAGGGGTTTTTCTTTTTTTTTCTCTTTAGCGTCATTATCTTCTTTTGACTCCTGCACCATATTAAGCTCGTTGTCTGGAGCATGATCGTTCTCGTCTTCTGTTTTTTCGTCGTTAATAAAGAAATTTTCGTCCATTTAAACATCAATTCTAAATTTGTTTTTTAAAGAAACAATATAAATGAAAATATATAAAATTTTATTTATTTTTGAACGTCTCATTGATTTTTATTATTATTTACGCAATCGAAAATCTTTTAAAAGTTATTAATGTATTAATTGAATTTGAAATGCCAGTTATTCAATTATATTAAAAAAATAAACTAATTATAGTTTTAATGATTTTGGTCTTAACCACACGAAAAAATGCTCGTGTTTTTCGAAAAATTCATCTAATAATATAAGATTATTACTGATTATTTCTTCATTTGAGTAATGTCATAAAATGTTCTGTAAAAATGCTTGCTTTCTAAAAAATTATACAACTCGTACGACATGTTATAAATCTTATCGTATAATTCATGTTTATCTTGGTTAAACATCCATTTCTTATCCACTTTACACAAATTTTCTGCGGCTTTTGCAATATCAGGAAAAATCCCTACTCCTGAAGCGGCTAATATGGCTGCCCCTAAAGAAGTTGCTTCTTCGATAACATTTCTCACGCAAGTAATGCCTAAAACATCTGCGTAAATTTGGTTCCATAAATGAGATCTTGAACCCCCGCCAGTTAATTTCAATTCCTTCGGTTCAATCCCTAGTTCTTTAAAAATTTCAATGTTTTTCCTAACCTCATAAGCGACACCTTCAAGCACGGCCCTATATAAATCCTTCCTTTCATGTCCTAAAGCTAACCCGAATAAAATCCCTCTTGCGTAAGGATTCCAATGAGGCGCTCCAGCACCAACTAAATGCGGGATCATCAATAGACCGTTCGCACCAATAGAAGATTTTTCTGCTTCGACATCGATCAATGCATATGGATCTTGACCCTCTTCTTCGGCTTGTAAGCATTCCAAGTGCCCTACTTGATCTCTAAACCATCTTAAAGCCGCACTTGAAGTAAAGGTGCTGGCTTCCTGTACCCAAGCTCCAGGAATAGCGTGGCAACTACATAATACCCGTTTTTTAGGATCAAATTTAGGTTCCTTTAAGTACGCTAATATAAAGCTTCCGGTACCTGTCGTTAACTTTATCTTCCCAGGAGAGACTACACCTACACCTAACGCTGCCGCTTGTTGATCTCCAGCACCTGTAACAACAAGTGTTTTTTTGTCAAAAGAAGTTTCATTGGAAGCGATTTCACCGATTTCCACGCCACTCTCAATCGGTTCTGGCATTTTGTCTAAATCAATTTCCATTTCTGAAGCGATATTATCGGAATATCTTAATCTTCTTATATCAAACAACATCGTCCGACTGGCGTTTGAGAAATCGGTAAAAAACTTACCTGTTAACTTATATATAATAAAGTCTGCCACTAACAAGAATTTGTGCGCTTTTTGATAAATATCTGGCTTTTTATCTTTAAACCATAATATTTTTGTCGCAGAAAAATAGGGATCGATTGTTAAACCGGTCGTTTCATAGATTTTGTCAGCTCCAATCTTATTTTTTATAAATTCAACCTGATCGGTGGTTCGTCTATCTTGCCAGACGATGGCGTTATGAAGCGGATTTCCAGATTCATCCACCGGAACAATTGTTTCTCTTTAACCTTTCGGAAAGAAATTTTCAGAAATTTGATTGGTGATAGAACAGCTAACTATTTCCGTCTTATCAATCCCGCTTTTGCTTATAGCGTTTTTAATCGTATCTTTTATAGAAATCCACCATTCATCAGCCTCTTGCTCTACAAAAGAAGGTGAGGGATAATAGCTAGGATATTCTTTATAATCAGAACCAACAATAGTTCCAGCTAAATCAAAAATGTTTGTCCGACATCCAGTCGTACCAAGATCCAAAGATGCTACATACATTTTATCAACACTATTAATTTAAAATTTTAAAGACATATTTCAACTTAATTAGAATATGAATAAAAAAGGTGTTCTTCTTAATATAATTAACTTTCGATCTAAAAATTAAGATAAGATTTTATTGTACTTTTTATATAACTTTCAATCTTGGCTGGTCTGTTCATTTTAGAACTTACCCAATAAGGAAACTCAAACAAGATGATTCCGTTATCATTGAGAAGAAAAATTTTAAGAAGATCATTAATAATACCATTAAGAAACGAATCTAATTTATTCAAATCTTTATGAAAATAATTCGGAAATTCATAGTGTTGAATTCCATTATATTCGTAAGTTATCCATATTAAATCTCCATTACAATAATTAAGCGGGATATTAATAAAATTCATAACTCTGTTCCAAATCCACAATGTGGGCAAATATATTTTCCCGTACCGATAATGGAATATTCTTTCATTTCGATTAAAAACTGATTACAAACGGGACATCTAGGATTTTGAGAAGAGAACCAATTTCCTTGAATATTAGGCATGGTTTTTAAAACATTCATGAAATTCGTCTTTTCTTGAGATTTTTTATTGAGTTGAAATATTTGTTGCTCTTCTGCGATAGATTTTCCTTTTGGAGTTAGAATCATGGTGAATTTCATGTTTTTCGAATTTATTAATAAAGACAGTGTCCGCAATATGGCATTTTTTTTGTGAGTTGCGAACAATTTTCCCAATTCTGGAGGTGCTAGTGCGACCAAAATTCTTCGTGAATCTTCGTCATCTTTTATTTTTTGAAATAAAAATTGGTACATTCTCCTCTGATTGTCAAACGCCCATACGAAACTAAAATTTGATATGTCGTAATCCTCGCCGTTTGGTCCCACTATTTTTTTAATACTTTTCACAATGGAATAATGATTATAGTTATATATGTTCGAGAGCAAGTCGTCGAAAAATTCTTGTTCTACTATTGGAAACGATTTAAATACGCTCTTTAGAGACAATAACTTTACTTGCGTTAGGGTCTGGGTTTTCAAACCATCCCAAGGAGTATACGTGTAAATTGAAAATAAGAGACTCATAATATTATATATATATTCAATTTTTATAAATCCATTAAATATTGATTCGATTTTTTTTATAATTCAATATACAAATTAATTTTAAATGAAATTTAATTTTCCCGTTTTTAATTCTAAAATCATTGAATTTACAATATTAAAAATTTGAATTAAAGATATTTTAAAACATCATCAGTAATATAACGATTTCTTATAATGATAAAATAAATAACATATATTGAATTACATTCGTTATATCACGCATGAACTTACTAAATCACGAAAAATGAGTCTTAAAAAATTAAAAATCGGTATATTAGGAGCGACGGGGATCGTTGGTCAGAACTACATCAAACTCTTAAGAAACCATCCATGGTTTCAAATAGTAGATGTTGCGGCATCGCCAAGATCAGCTGGTAAATCGTATTTAGAAGCCGTTAGACAAAAATGGCAAATGTCCATTAGCATACCTCATGATGTTAAAGATTTAATAGTGAGAGATGTTCAAGATTTTGATTCCATTGAACCCGAAATTAGTTTTGTTTTTTCAGCGATAAGCTTACCAAAAAAAGAAGATATAAAAGATATCGAATTTAAATACGCAAAATTGGGTATTCCAGTCATAAGCAACAACTCTGCTCATAGATGGACTCCAGACGTTCCAATGATCATTGGCGAAATTAACCACGATCACGTGAACATTATTTCCATCCAACAAAAAAATAGAGGTTTTAAAAAAGGATTTGTGGTTGTTAAGCCAAATTGTTCGCTTCAAAGCTATCTAACGCCAATTTACGCTTTAGAAAGAGCGGGCTTTAAAGTGGAAAAATTGATATTAACCACGCTTCAAGCGGTTTCGGGAGCAGGATATCCTGGCGTTCCGTCGTTAGATATGATAGATAATATCGTACCTTATATTGGAGGAGAAGAAGAAAAAACGGAAAGAGAACCCTTAAAGATTTTAGGAAGGGTTGGAGATGATGGAATTATTAACGACGAAACAATACTGATTAGCGCTACTTGTACAAGAGTTCCTGTAACTGACGGTCATACTGCTTGCGTTAACGTTAAATTTAAAGATAAAGTTCCTACAATAGAGGAAATTCTTAAGATCTGGAAAGAATTTAAGTCCGTCCCTCAAGAATTACGTCTACCCTATGCTCCAGAGCAACCCATAATTTACTTGGAAAACGAGAATAGACCTCAGCCGAAGAAAGATAGAGATAACGATAATGGGATGGCCGTTACAGTTGGGCGATTAAGAAAAGACAACGTTTTTGACTACAAATTTGTAGCTTTAAGCCATAATACTGTTAGAGGGGCTGCGGGAGGAGCAATATTAAACGCAGAACTACTTAAAGCAAAAGGGTTTTTTGATTAAAAATAGAACAAATAATAATAATCAATCAGAAAAATTTCTTTTTGAAATTTTTACTTATTTTTATTCAAAAACAATATTTATTTTAAAAAATTAAAAAGGAATGGTATAAAATGAACGATTATATAATTAGCGAAGAAAATAAGAAGTTAAAAGAAGAAGTTCAAGCATTTGTTAAAGACGAAGTCCCGCCCTCTTTGCTGAAAAAAATGGACAAGGACGAGATTCAATATCCAAAAGAATACTTGCAAAATCTTGCCAGGCATAATCTCTTAGGATTAAGATTTGATAAGAAATATGGTGGACGAGGTTTAAATTGGGAAAGCGAAGTTATTGCTCTTGAAGAAATAGGCGTTTTAGGAATGTCTCTTGGGTGCTTGTTCTCGCTAGTAAGTATATGCGGAGAAGCACTGCAGTTGTTCGGAACGGAAGAACAAAAGCAAAAATACCTAAAGCCCATGTTAGAAGGAAAGATATTTACTGCTGAAGCGTTGACAGAACCAAGGGGAGGATCTGACTTCTTTGGAGCAACATCCACGGCAGTAAAAGAAGGAGATTATTACATTCTTAACGGAGAAAAACGATTTGTTGTCGGCGCTGAAGGAGCAGATTTCTTCTTGGTTTACGCTAAAACGGATCCTAAGGCCAAGTCTCACGAGTCAATAAGTCTTTTTATCGTAGATAAGACGGAAGGCGTGAGTACTGAATACATTTACGGATTGTTAGGAACTAGGGGTGGTGGCGCTGGTCGGCTCAAATTTACAAATGTTAAAGTTCCAAAGGAAAACATGATCCTTGAAGAAGGAAAAGGAGGCAAAATATTTTATCAAATGATGGTTCCAGAACGAATGACAAGCGCAGCAGGGATCTTAGGGACTGCAAGAGCTTGCTTGAGAATTGCCACGAAATATAGCACCAAGAGAAAGGCTTTTGGACAAATAATAAAGAAATTTCAAGCAGTTAACTTCAAAATTGCAGATAGCATCACGCTTTTAGATGCTGCTAGGGCAATTGTTTTCAATACAGCAAGAACGATTGACGCTGGAGCTCCACCAGAATTGCAAAGAAGAATGGTGTCGGAATCGAAAAAATTTTCTACAGAATCATGCTGGCAAGTCATTAATGACGCTATGCAAGTAATGGGCGGAATTGGATATACAACCGTGTATCCTATTGAGCGCTTGCTAAGAGACGCACGCTTGAGCATGATTTGGACAGGAACATCAAATGTGATGAGAATGATAATCCAGCACGAATATTATAAAGAAGTTCTTAGCGACAAATGGCTTGGTCGAGATGTGGAACAGGATGCCATAGACAGCGATGCTGAAGAAGAAAAGCACTATGGCTAAAAATTTGTTAGACTTTTATTCCAATTAAACATGAATTAGATAATAAATAAAAAAATAGATTATTTTAGTAAAATAATTTAATTTCCCTTAGATTTATATCGTACTTTAACTAACAATTTACGCAATTCAATTAAATCGCTATCTTTTTCAATATATTTCTTTTTAGCGCCTTCTGAAAGTGGAACAGATTCTATTTTATTTGATTTAAGGGATACCATTTTGCCAAAATCTCCATTTAATACCAATTTCATTGCCGCTAAACCATATCTCAATCCTAAAATTCGATCAAAGGCGTTCGGAGTTCCAGCTCTCATTGTATGTCCCAAAACAACGCTTCTACATTCGTACACAACTCCATTCTTTGCAAATTCTTCCTTTAAATCGTCTCTTAAATTCAATTCCTTAACGAGAATTTGGGACATGTTCAAAGCAGGCAATATTGGATTGCCAAAAACGTCCTTTGGTAAATTTTCAATAGTCTCTTTAGAAATGGTTTTAAAATCTCGATTTAATGATTCTTCCGTTGGATAGGCCCCTTCAGAACACGCTATGATATGGAAATTATAACCGCTTCTTGCTCTTCTTTTAAGGGTTTCAACAACATGCCTCTCTAGATCGAACGGCGTTTCGGGAATTAGAATGATATCTGCTCCCGTTGATAATCCGCTATACATTGTAAGAAATCCTGCGTCCCTGCCCATTATTTTGACTATAAAAACTCGTTGATGCGAGCGGGCTGTCGTCGTTAAATTATCCATGGCATTTGAAGCAAGTTGAGTTCCGCTCCAAAAACCAAACGTGTATTCCGTTCCAGCCAGATCGTTGTCAATAGTTTTAGGACAGCCGATTACATTCACTTTAGTGTATTTATACATCGTATCAGCCACACCCAAACTATCGTCTCCACCGATTACTATGAGCGCATCGATTCCTAAAACATCAAATTGAGCCGACATCTCCTTAGCAATCTTTTCTTTGAGTTTCTCTTTTTCTTCTTCAGTTTTAGCTTGTTTGACCGCTTTAAAAGGATTAGTCCTACTGGTGTATATGTATGTTCCACCGATGGTGTGAAGGTCGTCATGCTCAGCAATATTCAAGGGAATGATTAAATTTTCCATGAAACCTTTCCATCCTCTTTCAATTCCAATGACTTCAACTCCAGCATCAAACGCTTTCAACATTATCCCGTAAATAACGCTGTTTAATCCGGGGCAATCGCCACCGCTCGTGAGTATTCCTATTTTCTTGACTATCATTTCATCTTACCACATAATTTTAATTCAATTAATTTAATAATTAAGCCATTTTACATTAAAAAAGTTATGAAAACCTTAAACTTCTTAATAATTAAATTAGAATTTCATATCTATTCAACTTACAGAAAAATATAAATTTTAGGCTTCTTTTAAAAAATGAGAGATAAAATTAAATTGAAATTTTTGGGAAAAAAATTTGGCTAGAAGCATAGATTTTAGATACCTCATTCCAGAAAAGATTTATAATGAAATTACCCAAAAAGCGAAGGAAGAGCTTCCTAATATAGTTCATGGCTGGATATTCGCCGAACGCAAGGAAAACTTCGGTATCGTTTCAAAATTCATAATGAATCCAGAGTTAAAAAAAACTAAAATCCACCAAAAGCCGCGAAGCTGGATGAGATACAAAAAATCCAAAATCTACAACATGCGAAAATTTAAAGAGACACTTGGCGTTGATATCGCTTGGCAATGGCATAGCCATCCATCTGGGAACGAAAAACTGCATAACATTGACAAGAGAATTTTAAAGTACTTATCAAATGGTGTGATGATAATTATCATCCCGTCAATACCGGAAAAAAATCAAAAAGCTCATCTTGTTGGTTGGTATTACGATAAGCGCTATACTAAAAAGCCTATCATTGAAAAAATGGTTTTTGAGATAATCTCTGAGTAGATGAAATTCATGTTTAATTCTTGTTTTTATATTTACAATGTTTAATTCTTGTTTTTATATTTACAATTCTTTCAAGCGCCATGAAAAAGTATTAAAATTTTAATACATGTTTAATTCTTGTTTTTATATTTACAATTCTTTCAAGCGCCATGAAAAAAAATTTTTCATTTTTAGCAAGCGTCGCTTAGCCTGGTAGAACGCATGGGAAGCGTGCCGAGAGCGCTGGATTGCTAATCCAGTGTCCGTACGGATCCGTGGGTTCGAAAGATATTCGTGACCGAATATTCCGAAATTCCCACCGCTTGCGCATTTATTATCAATTAGATGGCAATGAATCGTGAAACTGATCGAAGAACCATCGAGAAGGATCCCCGTCATGGCGGAAACAGATGCTCTGGTAATAGGAGGCGGACTGGCTGATCTCTCTGCTTTGCTGAAATGTTGCAACCAGATATGAGAGTTGTTAATTTTTTAGTTTTGTTAAAGAAAGACAGCGAATTAAAGACATTTGACTTGAAATATTAAAGCTTTAAAACTTGAAATAAAATTATTCTTATTGGTAAGGCTTGGAATAAGATTTTGAGAAAAAAGAAAAATTTAAAATTTTGAATTATTTGATGTTTTTTTTTAATGAAAATATACTACATTTATTTATATTTTCATACCAGCTAATTTTAGATTATCTCTCATACTCATCACGGGTTCCATTTTCCATGAGTATCCTTTAATCCCACTAAATAAACTCATAACCTTGCTAATATAAAGTCTGGCTTCTGCGATTTTATTATCATCCACATATATGATTTCATAAGCCTTTACACCATTTAATCCATCGGCTGCTATTAAAATCTGCCATTTCTTTATATAAGGTGGTAATTCAGTAAGTTTACTTGCTATTTTCATGATCTCATCTGATTTATTAAAAGGAGCCCACATTTGTAACATATAAATTGCCATATTCTTTACACCTCTTTGAATTACTTTTATTTATAAATGCTTTGGAGAAAATTTCTAATTAAATTTGGATTAGAAGAAATACTAGACAATTTAATATTTAAACGTTGCATTTTATCAAAAATGATGATCAATTTCACTAAACTACGATAATTAATAACTTGTTTTAATAATTAGCAAAAAATTTTAAACAATACATCCCGAATACTTCAATCCTTTATCTCTTCTTCAACGTAAGATATTCGGCCAAAATAAGTTTTTTTCTCATAAGTTTTAAATAATTTATGATATTAATAATGATAACATCACGCTGGGAAAGTTTCACTTGACGGGTATTCCACCGGCACCAAGGGGTGTGCCTCAAATTGAAAACGAGCCCGTAGTCTAGAGGTTATGACTTAACTTTCTATAAGTTGAGTAATATACGTCGCGCTAACAATAAGCATCGTGCTTAGCATCGCGAATACACCGCGAAGGTCGGGGGATCGATACCCTCCGGGCTCACCATTCATCAATTAAAAAAAGTATTTTTACTACCCTGTTTGACATTAAAGCGATCAAGTCTTTAAAGAACTACCTTAAAAACCTATTCAAATATTTTTTTAATTCTATATGATCTTATGGCGCTTATTTTACATTTTTTAAGATCCTTGCCCACATGTGCTATTATTCCTGGAGCATCAGTGTTTTGTTTAAATAAAACGATGTGTTCAAAGAAAGAGTATCTTTCAATGGATATTATATCTCTCAAGTGACCTTTACTTATCAGTGCTTTTTTGAGTTGGTTTTTAGTTGAGCCATTTACTATGATACCTTCAATGTTTTCATTTACAATTTTATTAAACATTTTAAGAGTTTTTACGTCTATTTCTCCTTGAATTTTGTGATCTTCCGCATTAACTTTTAAAATTTTAACATAAAGGGGAAAATTATCAATAAACTCGTATGCTCTAACGATTTCCTTCAAGGATTTTTCTTTATCGTGACATAATTGTTTTCTTAACCCGTGTAATGGTAGTAAAACATCTACTTTTGGATTTAAAATAGCGCAGTCGACAAAAATTCCGAATCCAACCTTCCCGACATCGACCATCGTTCCTTTATAAACACGGCCAACTCGAACTTCTTCAAAATCATGAATGCTACCAACTTCTTTCTTTAATAGATTTAATACGAATATTTCTTCCGGACCGCTAATCGTGATTTCAAACCTTTTATCAAATTCCCTTAATTTTTTAATTTTAATCTTAGTTTTTGAAAAGCCACCGGTTTTTTCGTTTAAATACTTGAGATACCTTATAGATATGTCTTTTTTATCCCATTCTGAAGCTATATTCCGTATTTTATCGAAAAGAACAATATTTTTTACCATTGAAAACCATTAAGAAAAATAAAAGTTCGATATGTTGATAATGAAATTATTTCTAATGTAAAAAATTTTACTCACTATTGAAAAAATGGCAATCTTAATTCTAATTCTAAAAAGATTTAAATTGCTATAGTTCTATTTTAGTTTAAAAAATAATAATTAAAATTATTTTGATGAAGTTGTAAAAAATCATGGATGAAAATAGATTTAATAAATTAGTTGAGGCGTTAAGAGAACGCGAGGAAATGGAAGAAGTTTTTCTTTTAGATTTAGATGGAAACATATTGTTTAAATCAGAAGATTTTCCCCTGACTGTTGACGAAGCGAAAAGCATTCTTAAAGCTTGGAAAGAAAAAGAACCTGCTCTTAATTTTCAAGGTGTTAGGTTTGCCATACTAAAAAACGACGAGATTCAACTTGCAGCAAAGAATATAGCAAACAAAAGAGGAAACGTCGTTGGTTCAGTTTGTAAGGGAAACGAGGGTGAATATCTCATAGCTCACACGAAGGACGCTGGAATGCTTTTAGAATGGTCAGTTTTTTTGAACAAAGTAGCTTGGATGTAATCTATTTTAATGAAACTTGGTAAGACATTCTTGTAAGACAATGGTGATTTTGAACTGAATGAGAAGCAATTCAATCGAGCCGTAGAAGATTTAAAGGAATACGACGGAATAGATGGCGTTTTTCTATTAAGTTCTGAAGGAGACCTACTTTACAAATCTGGAAACCTTCAACTCAATAGTGAAGAGGCAAGAAACCTGCTCATGGCTTGGAAAAACAAGGAATCCGCCCTTACTTTTCAAAATTATAGGTATGCGGTCATAAAAAACGACGAAATACAGTTAGCGGCAAAAAACACGGCAAGAGGAAAAGGAAACATTGCGGGTTCTGTTACCAAGGAAGGAGATTATCTAGTCGTCCACATAAAAGAAAAAACCGAATTGATTTTGTTAGAATGGTCAATATTCGTTAATAAAATTTGTTTTAAAAGTTCCTTGTAGAAGGAAAAACAACACAACATTGTATTCTTATATCGATGAAATTTACTAGGATTAACCATTTTTCATGCGAATTATTTTTTAAACTTATTTCTCTTGGATGGATTTCATTATAAAAGTCAATGAATTTTTACAATATATGGACAAAATATAAATTTAATCAATTATTACTTCTTTTTAAATAAGTTAAATGAAATTTAAAAAAATAACAAAAAGAATTAATTATTTTTAAGGAGTATGGATTAAAATGTTCCAACAAGCTGGTCGCGGTTACGACATGGCAATCACGCAATTTTCACCCGAAGGGCGATTGTTTCAAGTTGAATACGCCATTGAAGCCGTCCGTAGAGGGACGACGGCAATTGTATGTAGGAATAAAAATTCGGTTGTCTTTGCTGTTGAGAAGAGAAGTTCTGAACTTCAAGAAACCAATTTAGGTTCAGAAAAGATTTTTAAAATTGACAACCACATCGGGGTTGCGATCGCTGGCCTAACCGCTGATGCCCGTGTTTTAATTGACAGAGCAAGAGTTCAAGCGCAAGTAAATTTGTTAAATTACGACGAAAAGATTTCCGTGAAAGACGCCACATTAAACATTTGCGAATACAAGCAAGCGTTTACCCAAAACTAATTGGAATATCTCCAATTGTAGGTAAAACGCTGGCGTAAGACCTTTCGGGGTATCACTTTTAATTGCTGGAATTGATTCAAACGGGCCATCATTATATTTAACCGATCCTTCTGGGGCAATGTGGGGCTATAAAGCCTTTTCGATTGGTTCTGGAGCGAACGAGGTGAGGACCTACTTGGAGGAGCATTATAAAGAGGACATTAATGATGAAGATTTAAAGTTATTATCTATAAAAGCTTTGAGTGAAGTAATGGGAGATAAATTAAATAAGAACACGTGTGATATAGCGTTCATATTGAAAGAGGATGTTAACTTTAAACCGTTAAATTTAGAAGAAAAGGAAGAATTATTAAATAAATTATAACATCCTTAATATTTAGTAAAATATATATTCAAGATAATAACCTTACTTTTTTATCTTATAACTCAGGAACATCTTGTGGAAATGGAGCAAAAAGTAAAATTAATCGTAAGAATAGTGAAACTTTAATTTGATAGGTAGGGCAAGAATTAATTTAGGGACATGTATCGTTGGGCGTATTGAAAAAGCTGGAAGAACATTCGAAATGTTATTAGATCCTGAAAAGGCATGGGAAGCAAAAAAAATTGTTCGGGAGGAAATCAATAGACGATTAAAAGCAGGAAGTAAAAAATCTCGCCTAACAGTTGACGAAATAATTAATAATCCCAAAATTAATTTAGAACTAATATTTGAAAGTTTTACAGTATTCGAGGATTTAAAAAGAGGTAAAAAAGCTACTGACGGTGACATGGAAGCTGTTTTCAATACAAAAGACGGAGTTAAAATAGGAGGTCACGTCTTACTAGAAGGAGAAATTCAATGGACAAAAACTCAAAGAGATGAAGAAAGTAAAAAGAAATTAAAACAAATCATCACTATCATTAGTAAAAACGCAATAAATCCACAAAATAAAAAACCCCATCCATATCAAAGGATTGAAAAAGCCATCGAACAAGCAAGAGTGAAGATTGATGTAATGAAAAGCGCGGAAGAACAAGTTGACGATGTAGTTAAAAGTATTCGCGCAATAATTCCTATTCGAATGGAACAAGTAGAGATGGCAATCAAAATCCCCTCTTCATTTACGGCAAAAGGATATAATATTGTTGCCCAATACGTGCAAATCAAAAAGGAGGAATGGCAATCCGATGGTTCTTGGGTTTCTGTTGTAAGTCTACCTGCGGGATTGCAGATGGAATTAATTGATAAACTAAATAAATTAACTCATGGGCGAGTTCAAATCAAACTCAAGAAATCCTAACCCAAAAATTATAGATAATTCTTTTTAAATGTATTTTTTTAAATGGTTTAGGTTAAAAAATAATTTATATGAGAGCGTGATAATATATAAATGGAAAATGATGAAGAACAAGAAATACTTGATGAAGAAGTAGATGAAGTTTTTGAAAATGAAGAAATTTCGAGAGATATAGTTGTACCTGGAGAAGTATTAACAGATGATATTGAAAATTTTTTACCTGGAAGAGGAGCAATATTAAACAAAAAGAAAAAAAAAATTATTTCGCTAAATATTGGTCTAAAACAAATCTCAAGAAACTACGTGAATGTAATTCCTTTAAGAGGATTTTATACTCCTCGACCTGGAGATAAGGTCATTGCCTTAATTGTAGAAAAAAATCCCGTTAAATACAAGTGTGATATTAACGCAAAAGATTTTGGGCAATTAAAACCTAAAAACACCATACAAAAGGAAAGAACCCGACACTTTAGGGGTAGTAGAGGTGGCAATTATTCTCGCGGCGATGAAAACACGGATAAATATGATATTGGAGATATTTTAATTGTAAAAGTTCTTTCGGCAAATCGTTTAAATAAGCCTGAGTTAACCACGGTTGGCAAATATCTAGGTAAAAAAATGGGAGGAATTGTTATTACCATCGATGCAACTAAAATTCCACGAGTAATCGGGAGAGCAGGTTCTATGATTAAGATGTTAAAGAAATTAACCAATTGCAATATATTTGTAACTCAAAACGGTCGAATTTGGATTAAGGGTAATGACATTATTCACGAGCGCTTGTTGATTGAAGCGATCTATAAAATAGAAGAAGAATCTCATACGGTGGGCTTAACCGATAGGATCCAGGAATTTTTAATAAAAGAAAAAGAAAAAAGAGGTATTCAATAAATGACATTGTTAATAAAAGACGAATATCCCGAGAAACTATTTCGGGAAGATGGGAAACGACTTGACGGTCGTGATAAATTCGATTTAAGACCCATAAAAATGGATGTAGGCGTCATTAAAAACGCTGATGGGAGCGCTTATTTAGAATGGGGAAATAACAAAGTGTTTTGCGCTGTCTATGGGCCACGAGAAGTTCATCCTCAGCATTTGGCTAAACCTGATAGAGGCATACTAAGAGTATTTTATCGAATGGCTACTTTTTCAGTGTTTGAAAGAAAAAGACCGGCACCTGGGCGACGCGAAAAAGAAATCTCCATGATTATTGCTGATTGTATAGAACCCGTCCTATTCTTGGAATTATATCCTGGTTCCAGCTTCGAAGTATTTATTGAAGTAATAGACGCTGACGGAGGGACTCGATGTGCGAGTACCGTGGTAGCTGCCTTAGCTCTAGCTGATGCAGGAATTCCTATGAAAAGTTTAGTTACTAGCGTTGCAGTGGGAAAAATAGACGGAGAATTAGTAGTAGATCTGTCAGGAATTGAAGATAAGGCTGGAGATGCTGATTTACCGTGTGCAATTACTTGGTTTAACGATGAAATTTCATTATTACAGTTTGACGGCGACATAAATTTAGAAGAAATGAATAAATGCTTAGAACTTGCTAAAGAAGCATTAATAAAGATCCATGAAATGCAAGTAGACGCTTTGAAAAGTAAATATCTTGAAATTAAAGAAGAGAATATTAAAAAGATGGAAGATATTAACAAAGAAGGAGAGAATTAAAGATGATGGATATTAATCGAATTATTTCTACAATAGAACGAGATTATATATTGAAGAATTTAAAAAATGAAGAAAGAATTGACGGGAGAGGATTATGGGATTATCGCGAAATAAAAATCGAGCATGACACGGTTAAATCGGCAGAAGGTTCGTGTGACATTATTTTAGGAGATACAAGAATTATTACTGGAGTTAAATACGAAATAGGGACTCCTTTTCCTGATACACCAGATAAAGGCGTTTGCACAATAATGGCAGAGTTATTACCTTTAGCATCACCATTATTTGAGAGAGGGCCGCCAGGCAAACAATCAATTGAATTGGCTCGAGTGGTAGATCGTGGAATACGCCACGCTGATTGCGTCCAAACTGAGAAACTCTGCATTAAAGAAGAGAAAGCGGTATATATTCTATTTGTAGATATGTATGTCTTGAATTACGGTGGAAATTTAATTGATGCAGGAGGCATTAGCGCTTTAACTTCGTTAATTTCAGCACACATTCCTGAAGGAAAGTGGAGTGAAGATGGTGAAGTCAAATGGACCGGAGGATATTTAACTGGGAAGGATATCGTGAACGAATTACCCCTTGTTATAACGTACGGCAAAGTTGATGATGTAATTTTTATAGACCCTAATCTTCCAGAAGAATTAGTAAGCGATGGAAAAATTTCAATCTCAATAACCGAAAATAATATAACTTCAATCCAAAAAAGTGGCGTTACAACGTTTTCAATTGACGAAATCAAAATGTTGCTAAAAAAAACCATGGAAATTGGAAGGCAAAGGAGAAAAGAATTAAATCTATTTCAATACCTAGCTAATGTGGAATAATTTTTTTTGAAAACTAATTATTTTGTTATTTTTTTTTACACAGTTTTTTAATAATTCTAGAGAGAAAAAGAGAAAAAAAAGATAATAAATGGAAATTTAACTTTAAGGGAACTCCTTTTCACTACTCGCTTTCATATTCAGGCGCGTCGTATTTTGTAGGAACCACTCTGTCAAACTCCTCCAATATGACATCTCTTGCCTGGTGCCAATAAGCAGTAATTCGATTTCTTGCTTTCTCTGGATTTTTAAACTTTAGAGTGTCTCTTATCTTATCGAACTCGGAAAAAATCGCTTTTATAGACTCTACAGGATAAAATCCAGAAATATTTTTAAACAACATTCGGAGATGGTCTATTGAAGTCGATAATGCCAGGACTACTTCTTTGAAATCTTGTTCATCTGGATTTTTAAGGTACGTGTATTCTATCGCTAATCTACCAGATTTAACAACTTTTGGCCAAATTCTTTGAAGAGCTTTAATGTAACTCGTTCTTCTTTGAAACCCTGAAGTTAACAAAGCGGCAGGAATGGCTACTATGAAAGGAATAAGGCTTATATATTTTTCTAAGATCCAACTTTGAGTTTCGGATACATATATTAAGAAATAAAGCCCAAAAATGATAGCCACAGCATAAACTAAAACAACCGTCCAAACTAATCGAGTTAGACTTTTCTTTTTCACAACACATCACTTTTTTTAATTCAACCACATTTGGATTTACAATCATTCATGGTCATGATTGAAATTACTTTTATTGAAGAAAATAAAAAATATAAATATTTGGGATTTTAAAACCGGATTTTTTTAAAAATATGAAATTAATCTTTATTTCGTAAAATTAATTTATTCTTAAACATTAAACATTCATAAGTATAAATTAAATAGGTTCAAATTATATTTACTGATGATTTCAATCGGGAAAAAAACTTCTCTGGATGCTCGGTTTGGGGCCAGATATGGTGCCCAGACAAGAAAGAAGTGGAGGCTAATCATGGAGAAAGAAAAGGGTGTTATTAAATGTCCTCGGTGTGAAACTAAAGGTTCTATCAATAGAGTCTCCGTGGGGATTTGGCACTGTAGGAAATGCAATGCACGATTTACCGGTGGTGCTTATTACATAGATACTTCTCGAGGTGCCGAGTCATTTAGAGTTGCTAAGCGAAGGCAGCGAGAATTAGAAGCAATAGAAGAATAATGAGTCGTAATAACTATTATTTGATAAAATCAACCGTGGAACTTCAATTTAACAATTCTGAACTGTGCGAAATTTCTCATAACTCTTTTTTACCAGAATTTGACAAATTACAAACAAGAAGATCAAAGGTATCCATGGAAAAGACGGAGGATATCTTAACTTTTCACATTGAAAGCACGGATATTACGGCTTTCCGGGCATCTATTAATGAAATTATAGGTTTAGGGAAAATAATTGAAGGAATTTTAGAAATTTGCCGGGGGAACGATGAGTTTGAAGAGTGGTCAAGGTACAAGAACGGTAGCAAGCGGAGCAATTGAAGACTATAATTTAACTCTATTTGCTCTTTATTTCGCATTTTAATGAAAAAAAAGGAAAGTTTTAGAAAATTTCATATTCTCTTATTCATTTTATAGTTCAAAAATATGAAATGTGATTTTTTTTATGGGAATTAATTTAGAGAGCCTGGATCCCGAACTTAGGAAGAAAATTTTAAATCTAAACAATCTACAACAATCGTTAGAATTTTTAACCAGCCAAAAAATGCATTTAGAGTCTTCATTCAGGGAATGTGAGCTTGCTATTAGCGAGTTAGAAAAGATCAGCGACGATACTACCGTATATAAGTCAATTGGTGGGATCATGGTAAAAAGCGAAAAAAGAAAACTTCTCGACGAGAAAAAAAGCCTAAAAGTTACGCTGGAGATGAGGTTAAAAACAATCAAATCGAAGGAGTCCATAGTAACTACACAAATTGACACGATGCGAAAGTCTGTCCAAGCGGATTTGCAAAGTAATCAATCTTAAACGTGGTAACTTTCCTTATCGTTGATTTTTTCGTTGGATTTTTTATTAATAAACTCTTTCAATGATAATTGATCCTTCATCATGAATTCAAAAGAAAAAAAATATCTGCATGATTTTGTTTTTAGAAAAAAACAAGCAAATTATTATGTTTTTTAACATTACAACACATAACGAGTGAATAAATGTATAGATGTTGGATTTAATAAACTCGCTTCAAGCCGATTTGTAAATTAGAGATCTTAGATGATTCATGCTACAAACAAAAATTGAAAAATTATTATCTTTTTTAAAAGACAAAAATATTTTAATTACTACACACTGCCTTGTAGATATTGATGGATATGTTTCTTGTCATGTTTTAAAACTATTTTTAAAGCAACATTTTAATAAAGTAGAAGTTTGCATTTATTTTCCAGAATTATCAAAATCAACGAAGGAATTTAGAGATAAATTTATTGAAAAATTTCCAGGTATCGATTTATTTGTTGAAAACAAGGAGGATGTTTCAAATTTTAACGTGATACTTGTATTAGACACGAATAATTTAAATTTAGTTACTTTTTCAAATAAATTTAGCATTTTAGAATCACAAATTCCATTCATATTCTTGGATCATCATTATGATTTAACAAAAGATTACAAGAATAATGTTAATTCATTAAACTTGATTATGGACGATTATACATCTACAACAGAAATCATATTTGAGTTATGTGAGATGTACAATGTGTCTTTAAATCCACCTATCAATTACTTTTTGATGGCTGGAATTTTAACGGATTCAGGATTTTTTAAACATGGAAATAACAATACCATTTTGAGATTTTCTAAGCTCATTGACAATCAATTAGACTATAAAGAATTGATATTAATGTTAAAATTAGATGTAGATATTTCTGAAAGAATAGCTAAGATAAAAGGATTGCAAAGAGTTAAGATCATTAAGGAGGGAAAATGGTTAATTGGAATATCGAATGTGGGAAGCTTTGGAGCAAGAGTTGCCAATTCTTTAATTAACAATGGTTTTGATGTGGCAATTGTTTCAACAAAAAAAAAAAAACATGACTCAAGAATTAGCATGAGAGCTTCTAAAAAAATCTGCTTAGAAACAGGATTACATCTTGGTAAAATTTTAGAGAAAGTCTCAGTAGATTGTAATGAAAGTGGTGGCGGTCACGATGGAGCTGCGTCTATAAATCACAACATTGAACAGGAAAATATTATCAAAAACATTTTATCCCAAGTCAAGCAATTTACAAACAAATCACCATAAAAACAAAGCATATAACAAATTTTTCAGATTTATTCATATTAATTATAATAAAAATAAATGTAAATAACTTTAAATAATCTAATCAGAGTTCAGTTTCGGTCATGTGCATGATAAACTTCAATAATTTTCATTATCGTTACAAGGGAAACGAAGAATACGCATTAAAAGACATTAATATCAAAATTCAAAAGAATAAATTCATTTTATTAGCGGGAGAAACGGGTTCAGGGAAAACAACATTGATTCGATGTTTTAACGGTTTAATACCTCAGTTTTATGCGGGTTATTACAAGGGTTCTGTCGAAATTAACGGAAAAGACACTGCTGAAACGCCTATTGCAGATTTATCAACTGATGTGGGGATCGTATTTCAAAACCCTGAAAATCAATTAATCGCAATGAATGTAGAACACGAAATTGCTTTTGGATTAGAAAATTTAGGTGTCCCACGAGAAGAGATGGAAAAAAGAATAAATGAAGTCGTGAGAATTACAGAAATTGAACATCTTTTGGATAAAGCTCCTTTCGAATTAAGTGGGGGGGAGCAGCAACGAGTTGCGATCGCGTCCATCCTTGTCTTAAATCCAAGAATTCTTATATTAGACGAACCTACTGCATTATTAGACCCTTACATGGCAGATAAAATTATAGTTTTATTAAAAGATATTCAGCTTGAGAAAGAGATCACGATAATGATTAGCGAGCATCGAATGGATTTAGTTCTTCCATTATCAGACGAAGTAATATTGATTAAAGAAGGCGAGGTTATAGAACACGATGAGCGTGATACAGTTATTAATGGACTGAATTTTAAAAATTTACGCATAAATAAGCCGACAATTTATTCGATATTCAGCCAATTAAAAAAAGAAAACATTTACGATCAGAATATTCCTGCTTCTATTCCAGAAGCAATTGAAAAGATAAAAAATTTACTTGAGAAAATTTAGGTGAGAAAAATAACTGAGGAATTACCGTTAATTGTAATAAATCATGTGGACTACACCTATTCCACCGGTACTGAAGCTCTAAAGGATGTTAACTTGAACATATATAAAGGAGAAATAATTGGAATAATGGGCAGCAATGGAGCTGGAAAAACAACGCTTATTAGAACGATTAATGGTCTAATTCGACCATCCAACGGCAAAGTTTATATTAATGGTGAAAACATTGAATCAAAGAGTATCGCAACTTTATCTAAATGTGCTGGCATAATATTTCAAAATCCTGAACATCAGTTATTTTCAAACACGATAGAGGAAGAAATTAGATTTTCTTTAAAAAGCCTTGGTCTTAAAAAGGAAGAAATTCAATCGAGAACTGATGAGACGCTAAAAAAATTCAACTTAGAAAAATATAGAAACAGATCGCCATTGAATTTATCTGGAGGGGAAAAGAAAAAGCTAGCGAGTGCATCGATAATTTGTAGGAATCCAGATATGTTGGCTCGTCAAAAACCAATATATCTG
>JAUXAJ010000341.1 GCA_030620005.1 Promethearchaeota archaeon
TCAGAGGCTATAATCGTTTCGTTTTGAGCTTCAATACCAACCATTTCGGCAAATACGTCGTCAAGAATGCTTTTAACTTCAGGACTAAGGTCTTCCTCCGCATAGAATTTTTCTTTCTCTTTTAAAATGTCGCTAACTTCATTATCATCGTTTCCCTTTTTCTTCTTTGCCATATTTTATAACCTCTCGATTTTTTTTAATTATAATTTTATAATTGGTATCATTTAAATCATGTTAAAGACCCAAGGCTTGAAAAAAGCTCCCTTGATGTGTCGGCTTGAACTATCTTTCTTATTTCATTAATTACTTTATTTGTCTCAAACTGAATTAATCCAATATTAATTCTTTTTGGAAAAATAACTTGTAAGAGTACATTGGATATAACTCTAGTGATTAATATAGTAAAATCAGCATCCCGGTTATCATCCATACCCGCATCAATTTTAATTTGCTCTAATATTTTATTAGAGTTAATAATTTCAATTCCCCTCTCTGCCATCGATAATATGCTTGCTGAAATCGCCGCAAAATTAGAATAAATCTCCTCGTCTATATCTTTCAACTCACTATTCGATGCTATCACTAAACCATCTTCTGTGATCAAACTTGAACTTGAAACTCCTGTATTTTTTATGACTTCATCCAAAAGTACTATTAATTCGTCCCTAATTTCTGACATCTTATATCTCTTTTCTGTTGTTTTATTCTCTAATTTTATTATTAAAATTGTTATATATAAACTTTCTATTTCAAAAAATCTTTAATTTAAACTTTCTTTTTTTCTTTTTTTTTAATTAAAAAAAAAATAATTAGTTCCGTTTAACCTAGAACCATTCTGATTTTATCAAGAGCAACGTTTATTTCGAAATCAATCAATCCGATCTTTGCATCAGCAGGAGCTAGAGCAACAAGCACGGCTTGAGAGATTTGGTGCAAAATAATCATTCTTTCCGAGCCACTAATTACTATAGAATTAGTTTTTCCAGATTGCAAATTATTCGCCACTCTCGTTCCAACTGAAGTTAAAGCTGCCGTCATTGCTGCTAGCCCTTTTTCATCCACATCATTGTGTAGCGCACTGGCCATCATTTGTCCTTTTAGTGATACAACAGCACTGTTATTTACTTCACAGTTGTTCTCTAATTCTTTTAATATAGACTTCATTTTTTCTATTTTAGCACTCATTATTTATTACCTCCTTTCTAAGAATTTATTAAAACCTTTTTTTAGTTTTTTTATTTTTATTTTTTATTTTTTTTCATATAAAAAAGATTCTTTTCTTTTTTTTTTTATATGTTTTTTGATCTAAATAAGGATTTTCATATATTTAAGCTTTCGACTTTTATTAATTGTTCTACCATGTCGTAAAAAAAACAAAAAACACGAAAATAGCTTTTTATTTAAAATAGTTTTATTTCTTTCGTTTTGGTAGAACAAAAAAATAAAAAAATAGTGTAATTTATATATCAGCCAAGAAATATCAATATTAATAATGATTTTTAAATTTTATAAAAAAAAGAAAATAAAATTAATTTTTAAGATTTTTTTATATAAAAAAAAAGAGTTTTATTAAATTTTATTAAAAAAAAAGGGATTGATTTAAAATGGAAGAAAACAAAATAAAAGTCTTTATTACGGGTTTTTTTAATAGTGGGAAGACTACCATGATTCATACATTAGACGATAAGGCAATTTCAGTTGAAAAAAAGCTCAATGTTCCTTACGATGCTAATAAAACACATACTACCACGGGGTTTGATTTAGCAAGGCTCATATGGGCGAGACCAAATTTAGATTCTGGCACTGTCGGAGTAATAATGAGTAAAACAGAGTACTTAAAGGAGATGAACGAATATTCTGGCTGGCACATCAAATCGATAGAACTCAAGGGTTCTCCAGGTCAGATGCAATTTCATTCAGTTCGAAAAATCTTAGCAAAAGGAAGCGATGGTGTAATAATGTTAATTGACGGCTGTGATTTAGCAAACATTGGTAATGCGTTAGTGATATTAGAAGAAACTAAAGCTAATTTGGGTCTAAATATTCCCATACGAATAATTGCTAATAAATCTGATAGAGAAGATTTTAACGGATGTGAAATGATTTCAAACATGGTTGGAGTGGATGTATATGAGGCTTCGGCATTATGCAATATCGGCGTTAAAGATGCTATAATTGAAGTATTAAAAATGATCGTCAATGAAGGTTGTGGAAGGAGGCTTCCTGAGGAGGAGATGGCTGTTGAAAACGGATAGTTCGCGCGAAGACGAAATTCGAAAGATTTTAAAGGAATTTAGAGAGAGAACTAATATTTCCTGTTCCAATGTGTTTACAGAGGATGGATTTCTTATTGCTGTAGAACAAGCACCTTCCGACATGGGTGAAGACGGACATCAGGCTATAGGCGCTTTATGTGCGACTATAGATTCATTGGCGCAAAATGGCGTGGAGATATTAAAAGGAACAGGGAAGATAAATCAATTTACAATTCAAGCAGGTGATCAATTGGACGAGGATGGATTCTTGATAATTCTCGATCATGTTTCAAAAGATATCATCCTCTCGATCATTTTTCCTAGCTTTTTGAATTTAGGCGTAATATTATTTGAACTAAATCAAACAGTTCACAAATTAAAAAAATATTTCGAAAGCACAGCTTTAGCAAATAATCTAGGAGGCGTGAAATCTTTACAATAACCAAATTAAGGTAAGGATTTTATTAAAACATGGTAATTCTTAAATTTTTTAACAATTAAAAATGTAAAAAAGGTGATGAAAATAACTGTGGCTAAGAACTGCGAGGGTTTAAACGATTTTACATGCTCTGAATGTGGTGGGAATTTAATTTTAGTTGTAGAGAAAGGAGAAACGATTTGCTTTCAATGTGGGTTAATCATTTCTGAAAGAGAATTTGATTATACGAATAGTGGAATTAGAGCTTATAATAATGAGCAAAAAAAAAAGAGAGAAAGAACAGGAACCCCAATTTCACCTTTATTACCGGATATAAGTTTATGCACTTACATTTCCAAGAAGAATATTAACAACACGGATTTAAAACGCGCTGTTAAAATAAACAATTATTTACCTTGGAAAAAGCAAAATCTTTTGATTGCCATGACGGAATTAAAAAGAATAAGCCATAATTTGAACCTTCCAGATTATATAAAAAAGGACGCATTCAAAACCTATAAAGAAGCGTTAAACGCAAACATTGTAAAAGGACGATCGTTAATTGGAATGATCGCCGCGTGTGTATTTTATACCTGTAAAATTCGCAAAATTCCAAGGACCCTTCAAGAAATAATCAAAGAATCAAATGTCAGTCCTAAGAAGATAAAAAGTTTCTATAGGGTTTTGGTTGAATCGTTAAATCTAAAAACACCCGTAAATAATCCTGTAGCTAACATCCCTCGCTTTATTACGAATTTAGGTTTAGGTTTTGATGTTGAAAAATTAACAATTAATATTTTGGACGCTTATCTCAAGAATAATTCTTTACGAGGGATGAATCCTAACGGATTATGTGCTGGTGCGATATATTTAGCAGTTAAATTTAAGAACAAGAGAATAAGCCAAAAGAGAATAGCAGATATAGTTGGTGTGACTGATACAACTGTTCGATCAAGATATAACGATATTATAAATAAAATTAATTTGAACATCCTTAAATAATTGAGATGAATAAATGTTGGAAAACTGTGATGGCATGGTAGAAAAAACTAAAGCATATGAAGATATATTAAAAGGCACGGAAGAAAATTTTCAGAATTTATTGGATAGCTTTCCACTTTCAATTTTCTTATTAGAAAAAGGAGGAGATATTTATTACTGTAATAGAGTTGCTGAATTATATTTTAATAAAGTATTGGAAGAATTATCAAATCACAACTTTTTTGAGCTGTTTCATTTACCTAAGAAAAAATTAAGCTCATTAAATGAAATAATAAGCAATGTATATAATTTTGATTTAAGCGAAATCGTAGAATTGGAATTTGTAAATCATAAAAATAGCAAAACTTGGGTAGAAGTTTTTTTCTCCTCGGTAAAAATTAGCCGAAAGAAATTCATTCAAATAATATTACAGGATATAACTGAAAGAAAATTAGTAGATGAAATCATAAAAGAAGAAAATAAAAAATTAAAAGAACTTGATCAGATGAAAAAACAATTGACGGCAAGAACTTCCGAGGAATTAACTTCACCGTTAAATGTTGTTTCAAACGCAAGCGAATTTCTTTTAAATTCTTATAAGGATAAATTGGACCCCGATGCGATACAGTTACTAGAACTTATTAAGAATGTGGGGGAAAAATCAAAAGGTTTGGTTGAAAGAATCTTAGACATCTCAAGAATAGAGAGCGATAAATTTAACTTACGAAAACAAACAGCGAGTTTAGTTGAAATCATTACAGAATCGGTAGATGATGTAATGGGAAATGTTAAAAAGCACGATTATGCGTTGAGTTTTGATCTTACTAAAGATTTGTATTCAGAAGTGGATATACTTAGGTTTGGGCAATTAATAAAAGATTTAATGTTAAAAGCCATAAAAAATACGCCTAAACGGGGTAAAATATCAATAGGATTACGTGAAAGCGGAGATCAAGCAGAAATATCTATAAAAACTAATGGCCTTATATCAAAAGGGCATGAATCCGATTTAGAATTACATTTTTCAAAAGAAATTGTTGAATTACACGGCGGCAAAATTGAAATAAAAACTGAAGAGA
>JAUXAJ010000186.1 GCA_030620005.1 Promethearchaeota archaeon
CCTCCTTTTCTTCCAGTACACTCATATCAGACATGATTCTAGAAGCTATTTTGTGTAATTCAGTAATATTTTTTTCAATTCCATGTGGTTTCATGAATAAACAACATAACTCTAAATCTCTAGGAAAGGCAACTATATAGAATTTATCGTATAAAATAGCTCGGGGTTTTTTTCCAGCGTTCCCACCTCGAAATGCTAGGTAAAAATTCATGGCAAAATCGTTAAGATTAACGAGATTTTTCAAATTTTGCTTATATTCCTTTTTCCACTTAAGAAAAGGTCCATCAATCATGTCAAATCCGATTAAAGCAGCTCCAAAAAGTTCATTTTCGTTAAAATTCAATCTCACTCAACCTCCGCAACCTCCGTCTTATCAATACTTGATTTAATTCTTTTGTAATGATATCCATTAATATAATCCGGTTTGCCGGATTTATTGCTGTTAATCCAAATGTTTTTATATGTAGCACATCTTCAACCCTTTTATAGGCCATCCTTCCATCCACCTTACATAAATCTTGTTTATTTGCAATTGCTATTATTTTACAGTCATTATTTACAATATTTTTAGAATGATCAATTAATTCTCTTGATGTTAAAACATTTCTCGGTGTGGAGTCAGTCACTACGAAAATTAAGTCAGATCCCATGAGATTCTCCTTTAAACATGTCTTTAGATAAGCTTTTTGCCCCCCAAAATCCCACACTTTTAAATTAAAATTTCCGAACTTTACAGTTTTAAGATCAAGTCCCTGTGTAGGTAGATATAACTTGTCGATTGGATTCTGAGATAATAGCTTTAACATGGTAGTTTTGCCCACTGCAGGTTGTCCAATCAATGAAATTTTAATCAATTTATCAATATTTGAACTCGACATTTTTCTTTAAAAAAAATAAATGTTAATTGTATTAAAAATCAAAAATAAAGAATATTAATCTGGATGATATCCATGTAATATAAAACAAAACTTCTTACTTTCAATAAATTCCTTGTGAGATTAAAAAAAAATATTAAATTTTCGATGCTTCAATGGATTTGGTTATACTTTGAAGCCCATCTTTTAATTCTTGTTCGAGAGGCCAAGCGTAACCGATTCTAAAATAACGATCGTCATGACCGAACCAGCGCCCGGGTCCCACATAAGTTCCGTATTTATCATTCAAAATGCTATAGAATTTTTCAATGTCGAGTTTTATATTTGGTTTGATTCGGGGGAAACATACAACTCCACCCTTGGGTTTTATCCATTCAACATCGTTTTGATTTTCAAACCAGTCACATATAATGCCAAATGCTTTTTTGTTATATTCCTTTATTTCTTTCAAAGTTTCCTCTTGGCGTTTCAAAACGCGAAGCGCGATTTCTTCATCCACAACTGAGCTGCAAATACACACTTGTTCCTTTGCTGCTAGAAATTTTTCTTTCAATTCAGCAGATTGCGTTGCCAGCCAGCCAATTCGGATACCAGGAATGCCAAATGCCTTGGATACGGATTCCACGCTTACTGTCCTATCGCTTAAAGAAGCAGCTTGAGGCAATAATTTTCCCATGGTGAGCTCTCTATAGGTCTCATCAACTAGAAGATGGGAATCATGCTTTTCAGCAATTTCAATGATTGCACGTAACGTGTTCTCGTCAATCATCGCACCCGTCGGATTATGCGGATAAGTAATGCTAATTAGCCTTGTCGAAGGTTTAACCATTGATTCCAGTTTATCAACATCAATAGTAAATTTCTCTTCAAAAGTGAGCGTGAACAAGTCAATGTTGAATCCGAGCGATTTAGGAACTTCTATGTTAGTCGCATAGTTAGGGTTTATTACTAAAATGCGATCACCATCATTCAATAAAGTGGCATTCACGATGAATAGCGCAAGGCAGGCACCAGTCGTGACCAGAATGTTGTTAGCACCCACATTCTTGTAGTTTTGGGCAATAACTTCTCGAAGCTCCGGTATTCCACTATGATCTCCATAACATAAAATCAAGTCTTCAATTTTTATACCCAAATCCTTGATATTCATATCCCTGACCGAGCTTTCGGTGAGGTTGTTTTTTATCTTGTCGTATCCTAACTCTTCTGGTGATTCCTTTTCCATTATCATGCGTTCGAACTTCATTTTGTTCCCTCGTTTAATATAGAAGAAAAATATATATCTTTATCTCATGGGAAAAACGGGAGAGTAGGGAGATCTCCATAATAGAATAATAGTAATATCAGCGAAAAGAACGTTGGAACAATTAAACTTAGCGTTAAAAGTCTTTGAGATACTTTAATACATTCCTGCAATATAGTCATTATGACTTCGAAATATTTTCTATCTCCCCATATTTTTACATCCTCTACAATTGAATTATAACTATAAAATTCTACTAGTTCTAAATTCTGCGTTGCTTCTTGGAGTAAAACGTCAATTTTTTCTAATATGATTTCGAGCTTTATTTTCTCACCAATCGGAGCATAACCTCTGCTTGTAAACTGCCTAGCAACGGTATGAGAGTCGGAAGTAGTTATCTCACCTCGTTCTATTCCACGATTTTGAAGCATGTTTAAAACATACGACCTAATATCCACATGAGCATTATTTCCATCAAAATGAATTAAAGCAGTTTTTTGGTTCGTCATGGAATTCTTAAATAAGTGAACAACTAATCCCCCTTTACCAATTCCGTCTTTTTCTGAAAATTCAACCAGAAAGTCTTTAGCAACTCCGTAAAATAGCTGACTTTTTTGATTGTCTTCTTCTACTTTTGTTGCTAAGAACTTTCTTGAAACATTAATCAAATCATTTGCCTCAATTGAACCCTTTTTTATTAATATCTCATCTCCGATTATGGAATTATGCGAATCAATTATAATAACATCTTCATATCCATTGTTAATGGCAATTTGTCTAATTTTTTCTCCAATTTTAGCTTGAATATCGTCCGAAGGGAGAGGATGTCTAGTTAAGAAAATTAATGGAAAATTTCCTATTTTCGTTCCAATTAATTTGGCAGAATTAGAAATTTTTCTTGTCACGTTTTGAATCTCTTTTATCCACTTTATTTCCGAATCTTTTTTAATGTTTTCGATGTCGTTTTTAACTCTGTTTATTATCTTATCAACTTCTTGTTGAGTCGTCAAATTTTGGGAGTGGTCATTAGTTGTGTGATAAACTGTGGTTCCAAGAACGTCGTGAAATGCATTATATATGTGTTCGGGTAAATCTGAAGAGCCACAAGTTTTAAAAGGCCCAAAATGAATGTGAGGCACGATGAAGAGCCCTTTAATTTTTTTAGTTTTATCGCTTCGGATAATCACGTATTGAATCTTGATGTTAGAGAGTATTCCAACCCTGTCAAAAATTTGCTCAATAAGGTTGTCATTTCCATCAGTTATCATGGAAAGTACAAATGCTCGAATGAATCTATACCCTCCAATTCCTGTAGCTTCTTTATATATATTACTTACCTGAACTAAATTTCTTGCGTAAGGAATGGCAAATATGAACGCACAGGTGCAGAAAAAGATCATTGCTCTGATAAAGAAAATGAAAGACACTTGTGCCGTGTAAATACTATAGAGAATGATAGCTACTACTGGTTGAATTAAGGCTAAAATTAGATATCCCGGACGACCTACGGTAGTAAACGAAAAATATATGACAAACGCCAGAATATATGCAAGAACAGTTCCCAACATGAAAAATACTTCTTGGAAAGTGATTCTTCTAAAATAAATTGCCACGATTTGACCAAAAAGGTAAGAAGCTCCAATGGCCATGTTAACAAACGCATTTAACTGAATTGACCAACCTTTTTTAGGTAATCGCAAAATTGGAGCTCTCTTGGAGTAAAATACAACTGATATAAAGACGCTTATAACCGAAGTGCCTAAAAAAATTCCAGATATTTGGATAAAAAAGAAAAAATCCCACATTCCTCTAAAAATTGCCGAAAATACCATTGAAATTAATCCAATGAAACAAGGAGCACCAATAAAAAGGGAATACGCTAATAATTTTGACGAAAAAAATTCCATGTAATTAAAAATACCTGGTACTTGCCGGGTTGGCTGTTTTTGAACGAACATTATATTAAAATAAAATAATTTTTGTTTATTGAATGATATTTTTTTACTTTTGTTCTATGACAATATTATAATCATTATTTAAAAAATTATAAATTTTGGTTAAGCTTTTGAAATGATCAAGGTTCCACATTCCTTTAAAAATTACTGATAATATTCAAACGTATTATCTCAAAGAATATTATTAAAAAAATTTTTATGATATCATGTTTTTAACATTATATGGAAGTTGACAACCAAAGATTAGCCAATAAAAGATTTGGTGAAATTTTATCAGACGGGCTTTCTTTATTTGGACGAAACTATGTTAAAATTATTATACCTTTTGCTTTCTTTATGATTATATCAAAACTTTTATTGGCTTTATTATTAACTGATTTAAATTGGAATCTTTTCCAACTAGATATCTCTCTTGAAGACATTTCTGATATATTATTAGATCCATCTAGCATTACTGATGCTGAATATTCAAAAATAATGCAATATAATTCTTTAAGTCTATTTATATCATTTCTTCATACATTTATAAGTACATTGTTCACAGCTTTAGCATTATGTTCAGTAAGTATCTACCTCTATAAATCTTATATTCAAGAAAAATCGAATTTTGCTAATGAATTAAAATATGCTTTCAATACTAAACTAATATTAATTATTTTTTTAATAGGTTTAGGAATATCAATTGGAAATCTTTTGTTGTTTATCCCTTCTATTATAATATTAGGTTTTTTTATCTTTATAGTATTTACTTATAATATCATTGAAATAAAGAGACCTGCTTTAGAGGCACGAAGGATTGCAAAAGGTTCATTCTTTAAAATAATTGCCATTTTTCTCATTTGCTCTATTATTGAGTTTATTATAGTTGATCTAATTTATCAAACTTTTCTGGACTTTGCTTGGTATTTAGATTATGATACTTATATTTCTTGGTATCATCCTGATACAAGAAACTATGCAATGATATTTATTCGTGTTTTAGTTTATGATATATTATCAATTATTCTTGCTCCCTTATTCATTTGTTTCTTGACACCTCTATTCGCATCTGCCAAGGCGAAAAATGAATTAGGATACCAACATCAAAGAGGATATCGATATCGAAGGGAGTCTTATCCAGAGAGAGAACGATATTACGAATCCGCTCCAGAGAGAGAACGATATTACGAATCATCTCCTCCGCAAACACAATCACCATACGCTGTTCGCGAAACCGCTCCAAAACCAGAGCAAGACGGAGGAATGTTTTGTCCGTATTGTGGGCATAATATTACAAGTCCTAAAAAGTTTTGTCCATCGTGCGGTGAATCATTGGATTTTTAAATTATCCATTGTTTCAAAATAGAATAAAGTATTTTTTTTTATTTAATAATAGGAATGAGCTCAATTGTATATAAACTTCGAGAAAAAGTTTGAACTAGACCATAAAGATCTAAACAATCCCGTGGTTTTAATAGGTTGGCCAGGAATGGCACTCGTTTCAAAATTGGCCATTTCATCCATTAAAGACTCTCTTAAGGCAGAAGAATTATGGGATATTGAGTTTTTCGATTTTCCACCAAAAGCTAACGTGGAGAAAGGAGCTCTAGAAATTCCAACCGCAAAACTCTATTTTAAATCAAGAGAACCCAATGATATTTTTATTTTAACCGCTAACTATCAACCTCAGAGTGCTGAAGGCGTTTTTGAATTTTCAAAAAAATTTTGCGAAGAAATGGACCAAATTTCAGGTGGAAAAATTAAAATGTACGTCAGTAACGGTGCTTTACTTACAGAAAATGTCAGCCAAACACATCGAGTTCATGTGTGCGGAACCGATAAAGATATTGTGGATTCTTTCTTAAAATTTGAAAATACAACACTGATGGATAGTGGAGTCATAGCGGGTGCAAATGGTATTTTACCTGCTTGGGCTGGAATAAGGGGTTACGCCCCAGGAATTTGTTTGTTAGCTGAAACACTACCACTACCAATAATGACCCTTGATCCTCATGCTTCGAAGGCTTTAGTCACACTTATTACGGATTATTTTAACATGGAAATGAATTTTGAAGAATTAGACAAAAAAATTGAAGAAATGGAATTAATAATCGATTCGTTTAAAAAAAAATCAATTTTCATGAAAGGAAGTGGTCAAGAAGAAATCGGACCGGATTCTTACTTCCGTTAACTAATTTATCCAAACGATCTTAATATTAAAAAAACAAATGCCTTAAGTTTTAATAAAATAAATTTCTATTTAATTAATAGAACTTTGTAAAAAAAGAATTCTGAAAAACAAACATAGCAAGCGGTTAAAGATTAATTTGCAAGATATCAAGCAATTTGGCGTAACTCCTAAAGAACTTAACGATATAAACACTAATCTAAACGGCGTAAACAAGAAATCTAGAGATTACATTAAGGATATTGTTTTTCTAATTAATAAAGAAGTTGGAATAAACAAAATTTTGTCTATTTTACTATTTGGATCTCAAAAATCTAAAAATAAGGAAAATACAGACATATCAGACTGCGACATTCTTATTATTTTTAAAGACAGAGTTTCCAATAGGCATATTAAAGAGATAGAAAGATATTTTATAGCCTTAGAAATAAAACATGATTTTCGAGAGTTTAATTCGCATTTATTCAATAAGATTTTATTTGTTATTCAACAAACAAGTGGAATGTTCATTTCACATTTTCTCACTAAGAAGAAATATTTTATTAACGCAAACTTTCACAAAATCTTTCGAGTAAACAAGGTTTTTTCAAAATTATTCGCACCTAAAAGGATCGTAATGGCTAGTGTAATAGATAATAGTGAAATGCTATATGGAGAGGATTTGAGAACTTCTATTAAACATGAGGTTGATATCCCTCCATTTGACATGATAAAAAGTGTTATCATGAATTTAATGATTTCTTTATTTTCTCTATTAATTTCTCCTTTAAAATCATCTAATTCCATAAAATATCAGTTAGAGGCCGTGAAATGGGCAATAAAGGCTTCTAACTACTATATTTTCGAGGACTCTAAATCGCTTGAAGAAATTATAAGAAGATTTGTTTTATTTGAAAAATATCCTTTTTTTAAGCGTCGTGCTTTAAATTACTATAAAAGATTTCTAAATTTAAGAAAAGATCTACAACTAGATTTGGGATTCATGCTTCGAAGCCCTTTCAGAATCGTTAAAATACACGTGAAAGGCTTTCTTTTTAAGAAGATCCGGATTTTGAAGTAATGGTTGAAATTTAAAAATATTTTTAGATAATTATTAATATCTGAATTAAGATCTCAATCATATACGGGTTGATGTATTAAATTAAAATTTTTGATTAAAAAAAAAAATTTAATCAAATTTGACATAAAATATTAATAAAAAACAAAAATGGATTGTTTCGATAGAATATTAGAGTTCTACGAAAAGAAGGAATTTTTTAACTCGCTTCAGGGTAGAATCTGGCTCGATCTCATAGTAGTTAAATTAATGAAAGAACTTGAAGAATCACCAATGAGCAATGATAGAATAAGAAATTGTTTAATATTTTTGTTAAATCTGTGCTTTGGTATTGAATACCCTGACCACTACCACACCAAGGGAAAATCTTCTAAAGAGCTTACAGAAAAAGAAAGAAAACAGTTAAGCGATTTGTTAAGAGTTGAATTGAATGGTTTAAATAATTAAGAAAAAAAAACTAATGTAAATTTCAAAAGACCTTAAAATCTGTTTCTCTATATTTATCGTGTTCATTAAATATATCATCAATTTTCCTTAAAATTTCCATGATAGCGTTCTTAGTATCGTTATCTTGCCCGAAAGTATCAATAATTACGTTGTAAACGTCGATAAAATATTCGAAAGTAAGTTCTGAAATTTTCCTCAAGTCCTCTTCTCTGATTCCTTTTTCTTCTAATTGTTTAATAATTAATTCAAATTCTTTTTTCAATTTCACTGTTTCTGACAGTGATTTATTACATTTCTCAAATAATTCTTGTTCTTTGTCGTAAACCATTGATTCTTCATCTGATAGGTCTGATTTATCAACCACTTCAAGTCTCTCGCTTAAAAGGTGCTTAACTCTATGATAAATATTGATTGAATAATCAACTTTATCCTTACTTTTTAAGATATCGGTCTTTCGGAGTAGTCGTGCCTCAATAATCTTTAAATAAGCATCTTCATAATATAATTGCAGTTGTCCAAAAGTGCTTTTTTCCCATTCGCTTATTCTTAAACTTATTTGTTTTAAATCTTCGTTTAAAATCTTTTTTTCCTTTAATGTTAAATTTTTTCGTTTTAATTCCTTAAAAATCTTTGTAGTTTCTTGCTTGACTAACAAAACTCTTAATTTCATGATGTGTGCTTTTTTCTCAATGTTCGTAATGCTCCGTGATACGCCCTCTCTTTCACAAAATTTAAAAATATTGATAGCATCATCCAATAATTTATTAAATTTGCTTTTTTCCGTGATAATATAATATTTGGAATCTTGAACCTTTTGAATTGCTCGATCCATCCGGATTTCTAATTCAAAAATGTAATCAATTAAACTCATTTGCTTTCTCTCGGATAATATCCTTGTTTTAAAATCCATGTCTTCTTCAACGCTTTTACTCGCAAAAAACCATAAAATAGCGGCAGGAATCCAGAAGAATATGGCAATAAACATCATGTTAAAAACGCTACCAAGTATTGATATTAATGTAAATGAAATTAAAAGTGTCGAACCTTTACCAATTTGTTCAGAGAGGCTGAAAAATGATGATGATGTCCCTTTATATTCGGGTAAATTAACATCAATCATTACTGCGTTCTTATTCGAAACAAAACCCGTGGAAAATATTGATCCAATAAATGCAAAAATGAAGTAGAATATATAAGATGGATAGACAATAAAAACTTCTTGTATTGTTAGAAATATGTAAGTAAAGATTTCTGTTGGGGGAATCTCCTTCGGATAATCCATGTTTTTCACAAATTCAGAGGAAATCGGTTCAATTGATATCAACATTAAAAGACAAAAAGGTACTGTTAAGAACATGCAAATTGTTGCGAAAACTGCCCGATTTTTTCGATTCTTTCGAAATAATACGTCACCAATATAAGATAATAACATGTTTCCTAATAAATATCCTACACCAACCATCCCTCCAAAAATAGAAGCAGTTTGTAGCCTAATTGCCTCAGGTAATTCGTGGAAATAATGGGATGTTAACATCGATAACATGAAATACACTAATATTGTTCCAGGAATAATCGCAAAAAATCCTTGAATTATTAAATATCGATTTGTTTTTTTCTTTAATATTTCATTTAAGTCGTGTTTAGATATCTTATAGCTATATTCTAAATTTAAATCCGTTAAATCTATTAATTCTTCTTCCCTCGCACCACGTTGAGGTATTTTGATGATTAATAATAAGAATAATAATACGATGCTAATTATTGCTAATAAAAAGAAAGGAAATCTCCACGATATAATTGGACCCAAGAAGGAAGACAAACCCTGACCAATTCCGTTCGAGATTGAGCTTAATACTGCTAATGTTCCAAACCATCCAGACCTCTCGTCCGGTGGAATAGCATCAGAGATTATGGAATATCCCGCAGGTAAAACACATCCCAATCCTGAACCGCTTAACATTCTTGAAATTACTAACATGGGGTAAGAAACAGAAAAAGAAGTTAATAACATGCCAAAAGTCCAAAATATTGCTCCAGCTAAGATGACTTTTGTTCTGTTAACGCGATCTGTGTAATACCCCCATAATAAAGCAAAGAAAGCGCTTATCAAGACAAAAAAGGCGTCTGGAATCGCAATAAGCGATTCAGGGATTCCAAACTCCGCTTGAATTGCTGGGTAGCTCGGAATTAACATGTTTGCACACGCAATTGAGATAAACAACAATACAAACACCAATACTATTGGAATCAGGTCTTTTTTTTCGATTTTCGTAAATGGAATAAAGAATTACCCTTCGAGTTTATTCAATTATGAAGTTATATGAATTGGAAGTTATAAAAATTTTCAAATCAATCTGAGTTTCTATTATTATTCTTAAATTTTAACATTTTATAAATTCAATACTCTCTTCTATTACACATTTCGTGAAACAAAACTTTCACGAAGACTTGCAAATTTAAATTTTTATCCAATATGGTCTGAGAATACCCGCCTATTTATGGGCGGGATGAATCAGACGCTTTTATGCTCTTTCGAGCAAAATCTCCACCGAAGTGGGTAGTGCGTGTTCTTGCGCTGTGACCATGCAAGGCTTATGACTTCACCTCGACAATGATGGAAGGGCTTTTTACACCGATGCCACCGCTCCTACCCCTCAGAGCTTTTAACCATCAGCGACAGAGCAACGGTC
>JAUXAJ010000080.1 GCA_030620005.1 Promethearchaeota archaeon
GAAAGCGTTTCGCTTGTTTGACGACGCTAAAACAGCAATAAAGCGTCGTGAATTCGAGTCGGCCTTAGAAATGTATGAAGAAAGCGAGAAAATCTTTACAGAAATTAATTGGTCAGAGGGAATTAATTTAGTGCGTGACTCCATCGTTGCCATCAAGCGAAAACAGGAAGAATACATCCGAAAACAGGAACTCATTAAGAGAAGAGAACAAGAAAGGTTAGATTATGAGCATGAAATTGAAGCACAAGTCGCGAAAGAGCGCGAAAGAGAAGAAAAGTTAGAAAGAGAAAAACAAGAGTTAATGTTAAGAACAAAGCAAGTAGCAGCCAAGCACGAAGAGTTGAAAGCGAAAGCGTTCGGCTTGTTCGATAGCGCTAAAAGCGAGATAGAGAAATTTAATTTCAGTTCAGCTTTAGAAATGTATAATGAGAGTGAAAAAATCTTTACTGAAATTAATTGGATAGAAGGCGTTAAATTAGTCCGAGACTCCATAATCGCCATCAAGCGAAAAGAGGAAGATTACAACCGAAAACTAGAACTTGATAAGAGAAGAGAACAAGAAAGGTTGAAGTTTGAGCGTGAAATCGAAACAAAGATCGCAAGGGAACGCGAAAGGGAGGAGGAATTGAAACGAGAGAAACAAGAAGAAGCGTTAAGAGCAAAACAAGTATTAGCCAAGCACGAAGAGTTGAAAGCGGAAGCGTTTCGCTTGTTTGACGACGCTAAAATAGCAATAAAGCGTCGTGAATTCAAATCGGCCTTAGAAATGTATAATGAAAGCGAGAAAATCTTTACAGAAATTAATTGGTCAGAGGGAATAAAATTAGTTCGAGACTCCATTGTTGCCATCAAGCGAAAACAGAATGATTACGATCAAAAACAGGAACTTCTTAGAAGAAGGAAACAAGAAAGATTGAGGTTTGAACGAGAGATAGAAGAAAAAGTTGCAATGGAGCGTGAAAGGGAAGAGATGTTAAAACTTAAAAGTCAAGAATTAGCGTTAAGGAAAAAACAAGTCGAAGCCAAGCACGAAAAGTTAAAAGCAAAAGCGTTCAACTTGTTTGATAACGCAAAAGATGAAATTGAGAAATATAATTTTGATGCTACCTTAGATATGTACAACGAAAGCGAAAAAATCTTTACTGAAATTAATTGGATAGAAGGCGTTAAATTAGTCCGAGACTCTATAATCACCATTAGGAGAAAAAAAAAGGATTTTGAACGATTGCAGGAATTAATGAGAAGGAAAAGAGAAGAAAAAATAAAGTTTGAGCAAGAAATTGAGGCAAAAGTAGCAAGAGAGCGCGAGAAGAAAGAAATGCTGATGAGAGAAAATCAAGAATTGGCGTTAAAAGCGAAGCAAGTCGAAGCCAAGCACGAAGAATTGAAAGCAAAAGCGTTCAATTTATTTGATAGCGCAAGAGATGAAATGGAAAAATACAACTTTGATGTTGTCTTGGAAATGTACAACGAGAGCGAAAAGATCTTCACCGATATTAATTGGCCGGAGGGCGTTAAATTAGTCAGAGATTCCATTTACGCCATAAAAAGAAAGAAAGAAGATTACGAGCGAAGACAAGAGATCCTAAGAAGAAAGAAAGAAGAAAAGCACAAATTTGAGCAAGAAATTGAAGCTGAAGTCGCAAGAGAACGCGAAAGGGAAAAAGAATTAGAATGTGAGAGAAAAGAATTAGCGTTGAAAGCAAAGCAGGTAGAAGCCAAACACGAAGAGTTAAAAGCGAAAGCGTTCGATCTATTTAGCAACGCAAAAATTGAAATGGAAAGATATAATTTTGATTCCGCCTTAGATATGTACAACGAGAGCGAAAAGATCTTTGCTGAAATTAATTGGTCGGAAGGAATAAAACTAGTTCGAGATTCAATATATACTATCAAGCGAAAAAAGGAAGAATACGAGCATATGCAAGAGATTAGTAGGAGAAGAGAGCAAGAAAGATTGAAATTCGAGCAAGAAGTTGAAACAGAGGTCGCCAGAGAGCGCGAACGGATAGAAATGTTGGAGCGTGAAAAACAAGAGATAGAGTTAAGAGCAAAGCAGGTCGAAGCCAAGCATGAACAGTTAAAAGCAAAAGCGTTTGATTTATTTAATAATGCAAAAATCGAAATTGAACGGTATGAATTTGATTTAGCAATCAAAATGTATGAAGAAGCTGAAAAAATTTTCATAGAAATTAATTGGCCGGAAGGTGTAAAACTTGTCAAATACTCGATTTTGTCGATTGAAGATAAGAGAAAGAAATTTGAATTTACACAAGAATTAATCCAAGAAAAACTATTAGAAAGAAAGAAATTGGAGCAGCATTTTGAAGCAATGCTAGCAAAAGAAAAAGAAAGGGAAAAAATATTTAAACAACAGCAAGAAGCAGAATTAGAAAAATCCAAGGAATTAGCAGTTAAAAGGAATGAACAAAAACTAATTGCTTTTAGATTATTAGATAAAGCTAAGGTAGAAATAAACAATAATCAGTTTGATGTTGCTGTTAAAATATACAACGAGGCTGAGCAAATATTCGCTGAGATCGAATGGCAAGAAGGAATCAAAATGGTAAAGGAATCTATTGTCTCAATCAAGGAAAAAGAAGCAGAATTTCAAACAAGGAAAATGCGATTGGAAGAACGAAAAGAAAAGAAATTATCTCTAAGAAAATTGTTTGAAGAAAAGATAGCTAAGGGAAACGAGAAGGAACGACTACAAAAAGAAGAAGAAAAGAAAAAATTAGAGGAAACACAAGCAGAAAAAGAACGAATGAATGAAATATCTAAGAAAGCATATTACTTACTTGAACAAGGAACTGAATTGTTAGAGCAAGACAAATTTAACGAGGCAAATGAAAAGTATTTATCCGCTCGAGATTTATTTAGTAAAATTCAATGGGATCGAGAAGTAACAAGAATAAACAATGAACTTCTATTTAAACTTAAAAGAAGAAGGAAAGAATATGAAACGGCCCAAGAAAAAGCAAGAGGATCTCGTTTTAGAAAAGAAGAGGAAAGAAAACAGAAAGAACTTGAAGGAATTAAATTTGAAGAAGAACGTAAAAGACTTAAAAGAAAACAAATCGATGAAATCTTAGACAAAACGGTAATGGAAAGATTAGATCACGCAAATAGTATTATTGACAGCCTTAATTATAACGAAGGAGTCTTAAAACTTATTGAAGTTAGAACTGAAATGGAGAAAATTGGAAAGCCTCAAGAGATTGAGAAAATTAATCAAAAAATTGAAGATTTAAAAAACCAAGTACAATTTCCACTAATAATTTTAGAGATAATTGAACAAAATGAACCAATAGGAAAATATGAAGCCTCATATAAAGCGTTAGATAAGGCGCAAATATCGTTGATCCACAACCAGCTCAAGAGAGCAATTTCAGAGTTTTACGAGGCAAAATTCAAGCTTAAAGAGGTAAATACGGACATCAGTGAGAAATTTGTTAACGAAATTGAATTACACATCAATAAATTTAAGGAACAGCTTGGAATCAAGACTCCAATGGAGATAACACCCGCAAAAAAGGAAGGGAAAATTTTATCACAGGAAGAAGAGCTACAAGCGAGAATTGCTGCCAGGAGAGAAGCGCGGCGAAAAAGAATAATGGAACTATTAAAAGAAAAGAAATAGTTTTTAGATTTTTTAATTTGTTATAAATATTGATCTAATGAAAAAAAAAAAATAAATAGTAAAAGTTAGATTATAAAATTTTCCTCAAATTCATTTTCAATTTCGGTTTCGATTAATCCTTCATTTTTTTTTTTTTTTACTGCTTCATCTAATAAAAATTCAGCTTTTATTAGGTCTCGAATTCCCACTCTAATTGCTACGCTTCGATTTGGGAATTTCCCCATCTCAACGAGGACCTCGAGTAATTGAAGGTAGGTTTTCGGAATATTCAACGATATTAAATCCATTAATACCACCTTGTTTTTTTTTTGATGATAATATATAAATATATCTTCAAGATATATATATCCGAAAGACGCAATCAACTCCCAGAAATCCGACAAAAACGAAGTATTTATATTATTTCAAGTCGAATATAACCTCAAGAGACCCGACAAAGCCGATTTCTTTGCGAAATGTGCTAAAAAGTTTTATAATATTAAGGAATTCAGCTAATCCGTATGAAAAGTCAAAGTTATATGCTAATGCATAAGAGGATAATGAGTATTTATGAATGATAATCTTGATTTTTTTTTCATAATACATCAATACTCGATTTATTGTAATCAAACTTTTACCTTAGAAAAGAGGAGTTCACAAAAATAAATTTAACTTTTGAGAATAATTATAATAACTAATTTCAAAATTATATTACGAAAGTGAATATTTTTGGTAAAAGATCCATTGATAGAAATAATAATCCACGAAGATAAATGCACGGGATGTTTAACTTGCCAATTGTGGTGTTCTTATACGAAGACTCAAAGATTTAACCCCACAGAAGCGAGAATCCAAATTGAAAATGCCCACGGTTTGACGCCTAAGATTTCTTTTTTAAGCGACTGCATTCATTGCGGTCAATGTGCTAAGCATTGTCTTTATGGTGCCTTGGAGGTGAAATAATAACGAATTCATACGGATATACAGGTAAAATTCTAAATGTAGATTTGACAACTAATAAGCTATCCACTAGTAAAGAAAATATCGAAGATCTCAAGGAATTTGTGGGTGGACTTGGAATGAACTTGAAACTTGCTGCTGAATTAATTAAGCCTAAAATCGACCCTTTATCGCCTGAAAACGTAATCATAATTGGCACAGGTCCTTTAGTAGGCACGATAACTCCGGGTTCTTCTCGCACGGTTGGTTGTACCAAATTTCCAGCAACAAGAGCTATTGCTAACTCCTGTGGAAGCATGAGTTTCGGATTTCACCTGAAAAACGCGGGATTCGACCACGTTACTATTTCCGGAAAGGCTGAAAACCCCGTGTACTTGGAAATTTTAAACGATAACGTAGAGATTCGTGATGCAAAGAATATATGGGGGAAAGATATCGTCATCGCAACGGATGATTTGAAGAAGAAGCACGACTATTATTGCGGAGTAATAGCTATTGGTCAAGCAGGGGAAAATTTAGTCAAGGGCGCTTTAACTTTAATCGATAAGACTTCAACTTTTGGTCGAGGTGGTTTGGGAGCAGTGATGGGTTCTAAAAATCTCAAGGCTATTGTTGTAAAAGGAACTAAGGGTGTTTCGATTGCGGATCCTAAAAATTTTAATTTGTTATATAATAAGCTGTTTGAGCGAATTCGTAATTACCAGCATAGAGAATCGTGGCATGAAGTCGGAATGTTGAGAAGTCTACCAATGGGCATATTGTTGGCAGCAAAAGGGCAAAAGAAGAAAATGCGACAGTGCACCGATCGTCTTTACCTCAAAAAATTAAAGAAGAGGCGCATCGCATGCCCTTCCTGTCCAATGGGGGATAAGGATATATTAGAAATCAAAGAAGGCGAGTTTTTCGGTCTAATTAACTACACATCTTCTGTAATTAATCCATTTATGATGCTTGCGCTTAAAGATTTGAAGACTTACGACGAAGCCGTGAGCGCGTTTGATTTAATTAGCAGATACGGATTGGATTCTTTGACCATTACTGCTTTTTTAGAGTTATTTACGGATTTATACGAAAGAGGAATTATTACAAAAGAAAGTACGGGAATTGAATGGAAATCGGATTATAACACATTAGTTAAAGTAATTGAAATGATTACATTCCGAAAAGGATTTGGAGATGTCATGGCAGACGGTTGGAAAAAGTTAGCTGAAACACTTGAAATCGGAAAAGAAATGCTTGTAGTAAAAGGTTTAGACGTGATTTTTGAGCCTCGTTTCATGCGCCTTGGTACAATGGAATTTGAACAAGTCGTAAATCCAAAAGGGGCTCACGTGGCATCAGGAGGCTCTCCTACTTACGCTACTTCTGGAGGATCTATTGAAAGGTTTAGAAGTCATTTTAACCGCATGGGTATTCCAGTTTCCGCATTCGAAAGAATTTTCGCGCCTCCGTTTAAAGAAATGATCGTAAATGTTGGAAGGTTAACTAGATATTCTGAAGACTGGTACACTGTATTAAGCTCCTTAGGCTTGTGCGCCAGGGCTCAAATGAATCGTTTTTATTCTCTTGAATTGGCAACTGATTTCTATAATGCGGTAACAGGAATCGAACTGACCATGGAACAAATGAGGAAAGCTGCTGAAAGAAGCTGGAACCTGCTTAAAATTTTAAATTCTAAAGAAGGTTTCTCCAGAAAAGACGATTACTTTCCCAATAATTGGTTCAAAGCATTGAAATACGGAGATAATGAACTTCCATTTAAGGATTTTTCTGGTGAAGTAATGATTACGCCAGAAATTGCACATGGTTTGCTAGACGATTATTACGATGAAAGAGGATGGGATAAGATAAATGGATTGCCCACGCAAGAAAAAATAGAAGAATTAAATTTAGTTAAGTACGCGTGAATCTTGTATATTCAAGCAATCGTATTTAATTAGTACATTTTTTAATATTTTAACTTGTTTTAATCAATACAAAAATATTTATATATTCGCGTTATATGTAACACAAAACACCTAATATAGATTTATACATACAAAATTGTAAAAAAAAGTCGATGAAAAATGGCTGATATTCAAGCTCAATTAAAATCTCATTTATCTGATGGAAAAGATTGGGAAAAGATGGAAACTCCGATAGAAGGAGTTTTTGTCGTCAAGGTTCCTGCTACAAAAACCAGACCCGCGTTGCTATTTTTAGAAGTAAATCCTTTAAAAGACGACGGTAAACCAATGAAAAGAAAAGGATTATATATTAGTAGCAAGGAAATGCTGATAAAATTCGGAGAAGCCTTGAACGACGACAAAGTTTTTGAATTAATTCAGAATCTAGAAGCTGTCAATCCAGAAGTTAGAGGAGCTGGGGCAACAAAAAAATTAACAATGGATTAAAATAGTCTATTTTTTTCATAGTAATTCATTTTTATATTATATTTCAAATATAATAGTTTCAAACATCGTTAAATGTTTTAATTGAATGGAATCTTTATAAATATTAGTTCTAAATGGTTTTTTAAATTTAAAATAACCATTAATAAAAAATTATTCAAACAAAGAAATTTTTAAAAACAATTCCAAGAAGCAAAAAAGGGATTAATATGGTCGAGAAAAAGTGTGAGGTTTGCGGAAAGTCATCCTTTAGAATGGTACAGGACGAATGGATGAAACATCATGCTATTTAACGCGTGGTGCATTTAACGAACTTTTCGATTCGTCGAAAATGGAACATTAGAAATGTGCGATGGATGTGGAGCCAAATTCTTAGTTTGTAAAGAATGTGGCGGTCTTTTCACGAGAGTTCATCCAGCTTTGGAGACTTGGGAAGTAAATCAGAAATGTCCAAGTTGTGGTTATGAAGATCCAGAGGTAAAAGCTTGGGACGGAGTTTCTGGCAGATAATGTGGGAAAGATCAAGTTTACTCTCGTCAATTTAGCAATGCGTTTATTATTTCATGCTAAATTTGATTTTAATAATTTTTTTATTTCTCTTTTTTTTGTTGCTGATTATTATAATTTAATACCAAAATAATTAACGGCATTATTATAACAAATATTTTCCACGATCTTACCAAGAAACTCAATATCATTAGGAATCTCACCGTTTTCTACATCAGTTCCTATTAAATTGCAAAGTATCCTTCGAAAATACTCGTGTCTGGGGTATGACAAGAAGCTTCGGGAATCGGTTGTCATCCCAATGAATCGGCTTAAAAGCCCTAAATTAGAGAGAACATTCATTTGGTTCTCCATTCCTTCTTTTTGGTCTGCAAACCACCAAGCGCTACCAAATTGTATTTTCCCCGGTGAAGAACCATCTTGGAAGTTACCTATCATGGATGCTACTAAATAATTATCTCGGGGATTTATGTTATAAAGAACGGTTTTAGCAAGTTCGTTTGTTTGATCCAAACTATCCAAAAATTTTCCCATGTGTTGCGCTAGAGAAAAATCTCCAATTGAATCAAATCCCGTATCAGGACCAAGTAATTTGAATAAACGAGTATTATTATTACGAATAGCACCAAAATGAAACTGTTGCACCCAACCGCGCTTGTGGTTTAATCGAGAGACATTATAAAGAAATGCGGACTTATACTTTGATATCTCCATTTCATTTACAGATTTTCCTGATAGAACTTTTTTAAAAATAGTATTAATCTCAGTTTCTTCATAATCCTCTGCAAAAAATTTGATTATTCCATGATCTGCAACACGGCATCCATTTTCATGGAAAAATTCATGACGTGACTCAATTGCATTCATTAGAGTGAAAAAATCGTTTATTTTACAATCTGATACTTTTGACAATTTTTTAATATATTCTAAATAAGTTGCGCCATTATTGATAGCCATTGCCTTATCTGGTCTAAACGTCGGAAGCACTTTGATTTCAAATCCATCATTCCTAATCTTCTGATGATGTTTCAGGAGACTAACAGGGTCGTCAGTCGTGCACACCAATTTTACGTTCATTTTACGCATCAAGTTGCGAATTGAGTATTCAGAAGTTTTTAGTAGAGTAGTACAATGATCAAAAATTTCTTTACAGGTTTTTGGGCTTAAAATTGTCTTTAAATTGAAAATTCTTTGAAGTTCCAAGTGCGTCCAATGATATAAAGGATTACGAATAGTCATTGGAACGGTTTCTGCCCATTTCTCGAATTTTTCATGATCTGAAGCATTTCCAGTACAATATTTTTCGGAAACACCATTACTTCTCATGGCACGCCATTTATAGTGATCTCCTGCTAACCATGCTTGACCAAGATTATCAAAATTAGTATCTTCAGCAATTTCTTTTACTGGTAAATGACAATGATAGTCAAAAATCGGCATATTTTTTGCGTGATCGTGATAAAGGGACCGTGCTGTTTCTGTCTGTAAAAGAAAATTTTCGTCCATGAATTCTTTCATGTGGTATATTACCTCAAATCAATTAATAATTGATTTATATATTAAATTGTATTAAAAATTTCATGTAATTAAAGGTTTATAAAAGATTAGTCTGAAATTATTAATTTCAGAATTAAATTAAATATTGTAATAATATTAATACAAAAGCAAGGAAAATTTAAATTAAGAGACATTAAATATAATTTAACGAAAAGAAATATTTTTTTTCTAGAAGAGTTTATCATGAATATTAAAGTTGAGATCGCTTCACCAGAGCAAATATCCGACCTTAAAGAGCTGACGAAGCTATTAGTTGAGAGTCTCGGTCAAGAATTTGATTCCAAGCGTTTTGATTGGGGCATTCGCAGAAGAATATTCGATCCCTTGCAAAGACACGGAATTTTAATAGCAATAGACGAGGAAACTAACGAAGTTATTGGCATGATTATTGCAGAACTTCGCATCGATCCCTTCGGAACTTCAGAAGGATACATTAAACAAAATTTTCTGAAGAAGGAATACAGGGGAATTGGTATTGGTCGTCTATTATTAAAAAAGGGTATTGAACACTTAAAAAAAATAAAAGTTGATAAAGTCAAGGTAAATGTTAGAGAAGAAACTACGCAAGCCGATAATCTCTATAAAAAGATGAATTTTAAGAAGGTTTTTGAAGTTTTGGAATTAGACCTTACAGAAGACAGCTCGAACGATTAAGTAGGAATCATAAAAATGGGTATTGATTTAAAGACACTACCATGGGTTGAAAAATATCGCCCACATACTTTTGATGATATAGTAAGTCAAAATATAGCTATAAACAACCTCAAAGAATTTGTTAGGAGTGGCGACATGCCACACATGATTTTTGCAGGTCCCCCAGGAACCGGCAAAACTAGTACAGCGTTGATTATAGCTAAAGAATTAGTGAGAGAAGAAGATTTCTACAGGTCAGTTTTAGAGTTAAACGCTTCAGACACGGTGCGAATGAAATTTGTCAGATCCATTTTAAAATCGTTCGTAAATCAGAATTTAATCAAGGATGGTTCGCTAAAAATCGTGATTTTAGACGAAGCGGACAATATTCCTACTCAAGTGCAACAGGCTTTAAGAAGGATCATTGAAAAAGCATCTGCTAACGTAAAATTCATATTAATGTGCAATTATATTAATCGTATTATTGATCCCATCATATCAAGGTGTGCTGTTTTCAGATTTGTTTCGCTTTCAAAGAAAACGATAATAGAAAGACTGAAATTCATTGCGGAACAAGAAAAATTGTCCATCCCTGCTAATAAAGCGGAGGTTTTTTTTGATACTCTTTTCTTTATTTCAGCAGGCGATTTAAGGAAAGCAATTAACACTTTACAGATGTCGGTCGCTCTTGAGATGCTGAAAAACCTTGATATTAACGAAGTCTTGAAGGTCTCAGGATTTGTGGAAGAATCAACGATGGAAAAATTGATTCAAGCCTTTCAGGAAAAGAATTTTACGAGGACCAAGGAAATCTTACATGGTATTGAAAGTTTTGATAGTAGGAACTTCATTAGGCAAATCTCGAGCATTTTACCACGAATTAACATTGAACCAAGAAATAAAAGCATCGTATATTCTTATATGGGAGATATCGACTACAAGATAAGTCAAGGAGCGGATGATCAGATTCAAATACTCGCACTATTGGCAGAAATTACTAATAATGTAATTAGGTAATGTAAGAATTGAATTTATAAATTGAAAATTAGATAAACTAAAAAAACCATGACTGCTAACATTCCAATATGGCGATTAAAGTACTTGCCTAAGACTTTAGATGAGATTTGTGGAAGAGAAAACGTCGTAAGTCGCTTAAAGGAGATAATCAATCAATCTAATTTTCCACACTTGTTATTCGTAGGGTCAGAAGGTATAGGGAAAACGACAATTGCAAAGTTATTTTCAAAAGAGATACTTGGTAAATATCACGACGTTAATTTAAAGATTGTATACGCAGACATTCCCCTAACAGAAGAAGAAAGGAAACGGGCAAAATCTGAAGCGTATGTATCAAAAAGTAAGATTGGAAGCATGGCGGGAAGAAAAATTACTACACCAGCGTTTATTCAAGTAAAAGTAAAACCCTTCGTTCAGTTGAAAGTATTAGGAGGAGCGCCTTTTAAAGTTCTAATTGTAAAGAATTTCGATGTTCTAGGTTCTAATCAACAAGGGTTCAGAAGATTAATGGAAATTTACGGTTCAAATTGTCGAATGATTTTGATCACTGCTAAAATTTCTGGAATTATTGATCCAATAGTTAGCCGGTGCCAATTGTTCTTAATTTCACAAGTAGATATAGATTCGTTTAAAAAATTAATTTTTAATATAGCCAAGGAAGAGTCGTTAAATATAGGAAATGAAGAAGTTGAAATTCTTTATAAAATTACTGATGGAAAACTATCTCAAGCAATAGATCTCTTACAACTATGTAGTACGTCTGGAAATACAATTGATTTAAATAAATTATACGAAAATTTCCAAAAATTTCAAAAAAATACTTTAAGGAGTTTATTATTATTGTGTTTAAAGGGTGAATTCTTGAAAGCAAGAGAATTATCAAGAAATATTTTAACTAATTATAAGTTTAACCCTCACGAGCTTTTTAATTTTCTACTAATTGAACTATACAAATTACCACTAAGTAAATTTGCTCGCAATAAATTGATTAATTTCATAGCTGACGCAGATTTTCGCGCGCTGGATGGTAGAGACACCGATATTCAAGTCTCAGCGTTATTGTCAAAAATATGTTTTTTTTCAGAAAAATTGTAATTGAGGAAAATGTCAAAAAAAGCAGAAACTAATGTCCCTTGGGTCGAAAAGTACAGGCCAAAAAGTATAAAAGAAATGGCATTACCTACTGCCAAAGTAAGCGGACACAAAGTAGATTTAGCGGAGGAATTAATAAAATTTGTCAAGCATTTTTTCAAGGAAAAACAAAAAATAAACGCAGAAAATAGAAAAATAAGAGCTTACAATAGAACAGCTTCCGGAAAGGATCAAAAAGAAGAATTGAGAATGCCTCCCGAAAATGCGGCCATATTATTAGAAGGACCACCAGGAATCGGTAAAACCTCAATCGTATATGTTCTAGCTAACGATTTAAACATGGAAGTTGTCGAAACAAACGCTTCTGATACGAGAACGAAAGACGCACTCGAGAAGAAATTGAAAGAGACGACAAAAACGCGCGGTATCATGGATTTTATCACGCAATCAAAAGAAAAACTAATCTTAATTGATGAAGTTGATGGAATATATGGAGTACAAGATAGAGGGGCGGTTCCTACCATAATCGAATTAACTCAAAACACTCAGTTCCCAATTATAATGTGTGCTAACGAATATAAAACCAATCTTCAATCGTTATATAATAAGATTCGAAGATTTGAAGTACACTCATTATCGGTTGAAGAAACGCTTAAAATTGTTAAAACCATTTTGAAAAAAGAAAATATTACCACGCTGAATGAAGATGATGTAAAATTAATTATTAGTAAAAATAATGGCGATTTAAGAGGCATGATAAACGACCTTCAAGGAATTAGTCAAGGTTCGGAAGAAACTGATAATACGGATTTAATTTTGAGCTTAAGACGCGATAATACCGAAGAAATCTTCACGTTAATAAGAGAACTGTTTCAAAATGTTACGACATTGCAAGAAGCTCGAAATTTAACTAATAAATCGGATGTTGACTATAATTTCCTTTACAAATGGGTCTCAGAAAATCTCACTACTTTTATAAAAAATAACGACGAAATCGCTAACGCGTTCGAGAATCTTTCTTTAGCAGACGAGATTTTTGGTAGAATACGTAAAAATCAATATTGGGCGTTGCTACCTTATTTTTACGACCTTTTTGCAGGCGGCGTTGCTTTATCGAGAAAAAGAACTCCAACAACTAAAGGCTTTAGAAGAGTCGTGTTTCCTAGATTTAGCGCGAGGGGGGTTTTTTCGTTAACAAGTTCCGAAAGAACTCTAGTCAAAAAGATAAAAAGAAAATACGAGGTTTCCCAAATTGAGGTCATCCAATATTTCTTGCCTTTTTTAAGGATGTTATGCGGGTCTTCTAGGAGACAACTAAAAATTATCAGCGATTTTTTAGAATTAGATGCAAAAGAAAAAAAAATTTTATTAAAAAATTAAAATTAATTAATCTTTTTTTGTATATATCGGATAAGATCAATTTATTTTCAAAGAGATGCGAAGTAGGTTTTTTAAATAATTTCAAACTTTCATCCTTTTGGAAAATGCTTACATGCTTTACTTGAAATGTGCTTAAAGATATTTCTTGGAGGGATGATAACTCATTTTTGGGTAGATGCTCCAAGAGAATTGAAAAAGATTAAACATCCAAACCTTGATTTTCTTGATTTTCTTGAAAATTAAGCAGAATGTTTTTATTTATTTTATAAATTAGCTCGAAATTTTCTATTTATAAATTAAATGAGACAATAAATAAGAGATTGCAAATTTCAGTTTTGGTTAAATAGTATCAATTTTTTTTGTTATTATTGAAAAAAAAAAATATTAAAACTTAAAATGTCAGAAGAAGATATTGTTAGGTCTGAAGAAAAAGAGTCATTCATGGGAAGACAATCGCAAAAAACGTTACAAATTGCTGGTGCAGGAATTTTTGGGGCGCTCTCAATTATAATTTCAGGATTTGTCGTGCCATTCATACCTCGCATTCCAGGTTGGGGCATGGCAATATATGACCCCATCTCAATAATATGGATCGCTTGTTTTTTAATATTTGGAGTAGTTGCGGGTTTATTATGCTGCGTGATAGGTACTTTTGGACTATTAATCTTTGATCCAACTGGAATTGGTTCAATTTTTAAGTTTTTCGCGACTTTTTCTTTGATTATTGTTCCAATTATACTGTTGAAGTTATATAAACAAGAAAAGGGCGTATCAAATAGCCAAAAATTGAAAGATCCAAAGAATTATTTCGTCTGTGGAGTTTTAGGTACAGCACTTAGAATCGTTGTGATGTTAATTTTAAACTCGCTTTTCTTTTTAACGATTTGGGCCAGTTTTTTTACTTTTGCGAACTTAGAGTTTATAGGATTTGGCGGTATTACGGGTTGGACTGCCGTTGTAGTGGGCGTGATTATAATTAATGGTTATTCGAGCGTTTTCGATCTCCTAATTTCATATTTAATCGTTTACGGTTCCAAACTCGATCAAAAGTTTAATATCTGGTAAAAAACCTTGGATAAATGGTATTTTGGTTATAAATTTTGATTTAAATGTTCTAATGACTTATTTAATTGATAAATGACTTATTTTCTCATTAATTGGGATCTCTTCGGGAAAAAAATATTCTAACCTTTTTTTTTATTTCACTTCTCATTACATTTTATTACACATGTTTCATGAATTCAATTAATTAATTAAATAATACAAAAAGGAGAATGCCTATCTCTGAAAAAAAATATAAGAATATAATTTATGAAGTAGATGATGGTATCGGAACAATAACATTAAATCGCCCTAATCAACTTAACGCCTTTACTTTTTCTTTAATAATGGAAATTATTGATGTTCTCGAATCTTCAAGGAGAAATAAAAGAATTCGGGCTCTTGTTGTTGAAGGAAATGGAAGGGCTTTCAGTTCTGGAGACGATTTAAAAGGAATGGCGGAAGATGGAAGCGTTCAATTCAAGCCCCTTGAGGATGGTTCGAGAATTCCGCATCAAAAAATGATACGCTTGATTCGAGAAATACCAAAACCAGTGATTGCGTTATTACACGGATATTGTTTGGGTGCTGGATTTGAACTGGCGCTTGCGTGTGATTTTCGATTAGCTGCTGATAATTTGGAAATCGGCGACCATCGCGCATCAAGTGCGATATGCATTTTATGCGGAGCAAGCTGGCTTCTTCCTCGGATTGTAGGATTTGGACGAGCGACGGATATAATATTAACTGGCAGACATCTTGACGCAAGAGAAGCTTTAGAAATCGGACTCGTGACCAAGGTGTATCCTGCTTCAGAATTTAAAGAAAAATCGAGAGAATACATCAACAAAATAGCCAAAATGCCCACAAGATGTTTAGGTTACGACAAGATGATGCTAAATTATTCTCAACACAACGAATTATTTCCATCGCTACAAAACGAATTCAAACTATATTGTAAGAACATAGCCACAAAAGACTTTGGAGAAGGCATGTATTCTTTCAAGAAAAAAAGAGAGCCGAGATTCATTGGAAAATGAATGTAAATTAAAAGAAGATCTAAAACTTAGAAATCTTTAAATACCAACGATTTTTTATTTTCCTTACACGATCTAAATAAATGTGAACGAGAACGGTGGAAATAACAGATATTAAAAATGTAACTATAATTGGAGCCGGAACAATGGGTCATGGTATTGCTCAAGTTGCTTTGTTGGCAGGTTATAACGTTACTTTAGTCGACGTCGAAGAAGAATTGGTTGACCGAGGTGTTTCAAGAATAAAGGAAGGGCTAAAAATAGTTGAATCTAAAGGAAGATTAACAGAAGGAACATCCATTTCTGATGTCATGGGAAGATTAACAAGATCAATAGATTTACAAGCAGCAGTAAAAGATGTTGATTTCGTTTTTGAAGCTGTTTCTGAAGATATGGAAACTAAACAAGTAGTTTTTGAAGCATTAGGAGAACATGCTTCCACGCGCGCCGTACTAGCATCCAATACATCTGCGCTTAGTATGACAAAAATAGGTGAATCCTCTAAAGTACCTGAACGAGTGATTGGAATGCACTTTTTTCACCCTGTAATGCGACAATGCTGCGTTGAAGTAATGGCTGGTGAAAAAACATCTAAAGAAGCCTTAGATATTGGTGTAGCTGTTGGTAAAACCTTCCCGTGTCTTAGAGGAAAAAGACTCACGGTTAGGATTGAAAAAGACTGCCCAGGATTTATTGCCAATAGATTACTCATCCCTCCTATCATTTATATAAGTTGGATTCTTGACCAAGCATTCGAAAAAGGAATTCCATGGGAACAAATTGATGCTGATGCTGGAGCTGGAAGTTTTATACCAATGGGGCCGTGTGAATTGAACGATTATTTAGGCATGGATTCTATTTATAAGAGCATGAAAAATTTTGAAGGGTTAATATCTCCTGATTTTACACCCGGCAAGGTTCTTACGAGGCTTGTAGAAGAAGGAAACTTGGGAAGAAAAACCGGGAAGAGTTTTTATGATTGGACAAAAGGGAAACCAAAAATCGATTTAAACAAAAAAGCTGGTCTTTTAGATCCCGAGATTATTTTAGCCATTCAATTGAACGAAGGTTGCAGGCTTTTAGAAGAAGAAGTTGTAACTGGATATAAAATCATTGACGATGTAATGTTGGCCGGGACGAGCATGCCTGGACCATTTAGCGCAGGCAAAAGAAATTACGGAAAATGGTCAAAAATGCTTGAAGACATCGCAGAAAAAATGGGAAGAAATTATGTTAAACCATGCAATTTAATGAAATCAGGCGGTTTTATAAAAATAAGGAAATAGTAATAACGATTTTTCTTCAGAATTATCTTAATATGAATCCTTCGGCATGATCTACGGTTATGGGCTCCGCTCCGCTGAAGTGCCATGCAAATTCTTTTTTTAAGTAATTTTTGATTTTTCAAGAAATCTCAAAAATCTATAAATATATATTTATTATTACTATTAGAGTTTATATAATAATTGATGTGAAAAGGATGAAAAACAAATATTTCAGGCAAAAAAATTGTGTTTTTAGTGGCGCAGCTCAAGGAATAGGACGCGCTCTAGCCCTTGAATTTGCTAAGAGAGGGACAAATTTAATCATTTCCGACATTGACATGGACAAATTAGAAAATGTAAAACAAGAAATAGAAGCTTTCGGGGTTAATGTATTTACAACTCGGTGTGATGTCTCCAAAAAGGAAGATCTCTTGGAACTAGAAAGACTTGCTTATTCCAAATTCGAAGAAGTAGATTTTTTGGTGAATAATGCTGGCATCGGAGGTGGGGGTTTCATAGAAGACCTTGATGAAACTGAATGGAAGAGAATTTTTGATGTGAATCTCTGGAGTATCATAAATTCAG
>JAUXAJ010000206.1 GCA_030620005.1 Promethearchaeota archaeon
TATAAATCTTTTAATTGTTCGAAGGGAACATGATGAATGATTTGTAGTGATAACATGGAGATAATACAAGTGGAAAACTTTATGAAATGATGTGATATGTAGATATATAAGATAGAAAAAATTTAATTCAAAATACTCTATTAAAGATTATCAAACATTTATATATTTATTATCAATTAATTAAATTTTTACCCAGAAATTAAAATGTCCCTGAAAAATTTTACAAAAGAACTATTTACACGCTATGGATTAACAGAAGAAGAAATTAATGTTTATTTAGTATGTTTGCGGGTGCCAAGAACAACGGTCTCTGAAGTCTACTTAACTTTAGAAGAAAAACAAGATATTACATTTGAAAGAGTGCTGGAAATAACAAATACACTTGTTGAGAATGGTTTTTTAAAAGAAGTTGGAGGGATAGTACCTCGATACATTCCATTAGAACCCTTTTTCGAGTTATTTACTAACGAATCAGAACTTTTTCGAAATGAAATTGGCAAAATTAAAGATAATATCTTAACTGACCAATCGGAACGGTTTGCTAAGCTAGAACAAATTCAAGATAATAGCGTTGCAGAGGTAGAAAAAGCTGTAGAATCTCAGATTAATGATTTTTTCGCAGATTCAGACGCAAAGAATAAAGCCAAAAAAGAAAGAATTGATGCTGGAACAGAAAGATTCACAAATACTTCAAAAACATTAGAAAGAGAACTTCACGAAATAAAAGATAAATTAAACGTTGATCTTGCGTCAATTTCAACATCATTTGTAAAAGAATACGAAGATGGAATTCTAGATGCCAAAAGCGATTTAAAGGGTTTAGTCTCAGAGTTATTAAAAGATTTTGCCAATCGCGTTGACGAGATAGAAACTGTTCTGAAAAAAGATTTAGATAATCACGTAGATAGGCACGAAAAGATTGCAAGCGAACTCAAACCGCAATTGGAACAAATTCTTGAAAAATATTTAGAACGAATAGATAAAATCGTGGTCGAATTAAAAGATAAATATTCGAGATTATTAAACGTCCATGTAAACCACGTGAAAACTACGACAGATAATCTTCAGACAAGTATTAAGGCAACCGTAGACGATAGGCATTTTTTATTAACCGACCAAATTAGAGATTTTAAAAATAAGACAATAACATTGATAGATAATTTATTAGAAAGTTCTAATAGATTTAGCGATTTTTCGAAAGAAATCGCCAAAAAGGGATTTTTTTGGGTAGGAAAAAAGCCGAAATACAAGGCGCGATTTGAAGAGATCAAAGCAAATGTTCTGTCAATATCAGAACCTTTAAGAGAAGACTTTACAAACGAAAACGAGCAATACATTAAAAATACTCGTGAAACATCCGATAATATTAAAAATGAAGTTGTAGAAACTTTATCAACCGAAAATAACACTCTTGCTTCTGAATCTAAGAAACTCGATAAAGAAGGACAAGAAACCCTAGATGCTCAATTAGAGGCGCTAGCAAAAGATATGGCTGGCGAAGTTGACAACACCCTACAGAGGGGCATAAAAGATTGCTCCGACACGACCATAAAATTAAAAGACTTGCTAGAAGATTCTCTAAGAGTGCATCATAGAGACTATGATCGTGCGATAAACGAACACATTGATAAGTCCCTAAAACATTACGACGATTGCAATTTGGATGTTAAAAATAAGAACGATTCGTGGGTAAGCGAGGTTAACGCTAATTTCTCTGAAGGGAAGAAGAATATATCTATAAAAATCGACGCTGAAAATGACTTCTGGAACAAAGAATCTGCGGATATGAACAAAAACTTGGAGAACATGCTTGAAGACCATAAATCCAAGTACGAACAAAATGCTAAAACGCTTCAAAATAGCCTGTCAAATACCACAAGAGATACCGCTCAAAATCAAAAGGATATCATAGCCGATTTTACTTTAGAGTTCATGAATTCTATTGACGATGCAACAGAATTAGCAGAGACTAATGAAGAAAAATTAACCAATATCTTTAACGCATCCAACTCAATCCCAGCAATATCCAAGGTTTCTACATGGCTTGTAATTGGATTGGAAGCCTTAGTTAACTGCATTAAAGACGTGATTTATCGCGTGAAATCTTCAGTTATTGTAGTAATGCCAGTTGTAGTACCCGAAATTTTATCTGTTGTCTCTGAACACGCCTTCCAAAGGAAATCTGCTCGTTTCATGCTGACATCAAGATGGGATCTCTCCGTCTACAAAGACGTAATACAAAGAATGAAAAAATTGGGGAACATTCAATTCCGTCAATTAAACCAACCCGGCGAGTATTTTGCCATTACCCGCGACGCCGAAGAAGTCATTCTTGCTCCATACTCCGAAAAAAGCTCAGAAATTATTAGCGTTGTTTCGAATCAAGCGGGCTACGCGCGATTGTATTCTCAATTTATAGGTCCAATCTTTCAGGCAAATAATAGACCAATCTAAAGCAAACCTATATAATTGATCACGGGAAATTGTACGAGTTATATTGACTGGCGTCAAAAGCCAATTACAGAGCTAAAGGAAACTATAATTAATTGTTTCTACTTAAGTAAAAACAATGACGTCGAAGATGAAATTGATAAGATTAAGACAAAAATTATAAGGTTTTGTTTTTACTTAAGTGATTTAATTGAACGATACAAATTAAATAAAGGATTTAATAAAATTTTTAATGTAGGAAACCTCATTAAGATAATAAAATATTATGAGACAACAGAGTTTAATGTATTATTAAAAGATCACTATTTTGATCTTAAGATTTTGAAAAAAGATATCAGAGAAGTTGTCGATTACAAATTAGAATTTTTTCATGGGACTGATATCGGCGAATATCTGGAAAAACTTGAAAATTATTTAAAAGATGAGATGGAAAGTTCCCCTGATGAAATATCTAATTCAGATTATTTAGAATTAAAACGTTCACTTTTCGAGAGTAATCGATTTTATATACACGAAGAATATAAAAAAGGCAAGATCCGTCAGTTCGCTCTTTATCTTGATGAACTGAAAAAAAATGCTATCAAACGATTTCTAAGGAGGACTTATGTTTATAACCGTCAAAGCTCTTCATACCGAAAAACAATATAACGATGGTATAGGCATTCATCTTTATATTCCACTAAAGAATTCTTCAAAGTTTTTGCTAAAAAAAGTCCATTTTTATGCGGATTCCCTCATCAATATATGCTCTCTTCTAAACTCTTAAATTCATTTTAAAAGCGGAACAATAAAAAAATTATCGGTACAAAAGTCTTTATTAAAATGAATTCAGCACCATCATTTAAAAATCCCTGCTTAATTCTTTTTCAAAAGATTTGCACTCCTCTTCACGATCTTTAAAGGGACTTTCTTTACCTGGTTCGTATTGGCGTTCATATGTAAGATTAAAAATGCCTGAACCTCCATACTCGGCTAGATTAACAAAAACGATTGTAATATCCTTATTCTCTCTATCGTGAATTATGTTGCTAAATTTATGTATGAATGGATTTACTAATTGCGTAAAAGAGGGGACAAGAATCGTTTTTACTTGATTTTTATCCATCCATTTATCAATAACTTCATAATTAACTAAAAAGTCTTTACAGATGAATACTGCTAGGCTTCCGACAGATGTTTCAATTTTTAAAAAATTAGGTTTGGGTATAATTGGAATACCTTCAATTCTTTCTCCTAATTTTGACACGGAAATGTTTTTTATTTGGAAAGTAAATTTTCCATTTGGATTGATAACGACTGCTTGATTAACATAAGTGCAATTTTCAAATCTGGGAATACTAACGATGTTTTCAAACTCGGGGTGCCTGATAAAATCGTCGGAATATTCTTTAACAAAGTCATCGTAATATTCCTTTAATTTTTTCAGTTTTATGTGTTCCATCCCCCCAATAATAATAATACTTTTTTCTTTAGAAAAATTGATCAATGAACTTAATACTTGATAAGGTAATGTGTTTTCTGGAAAAACGAGAATGCTTCTATGTTTGATGATTTTTTTCCCTTCATTTTCAAGTTTGTGTAATTTTTCCATTATTCTCGTGGATAATTCATTTGCTTGTTCTTCGGTGTATGATAGCACCTTGGACTTCACGCTGGTTTCGACGTTCCAATGCGAGGCACAAGTCGCCATTAATCGCTTTTCCTCAACACACTCAATTTCATTGTTGTGTAATTGGTATAAAAAGAATTTCTCGCAATCTTTAAGTATTGTATCCTTGCTATTAAGGTTAATAGTAATCGGTTCCACGCTTAAGAAAATTGCATTTTGAATTAAACGAGTTTCATATTTTTCATCGAAGGTGCCAAGATTCAAAAGGTTCTTGTAATCTGGGTCATATTTTTTCCGCCCACTGAAAAGTCTATCAAACATTTTCAATGAATGCAACTGAAAGTCTCGTTTATCGGTTATCATGAGATCGTAATAATTATTTTTAGAGAGGTAAAACGCCGTTTCTGTAGGATTGTAATCAAAAATTTCATCGATAATTTGGATTCTACTTACTTTTGTGATTCCATTACAAGTAAATTGACCTGTTTCATCTTTTTTACATAAGTTTACATAAATAGTATTTGTCAATAAATCGTCAAAATTGTTGATGTCAAGAAAAAAAGGAGACTGTGTCGCAACAAAAATCTGGAGAGTTTGAGAACTCTCATTTAAATAATTAAAAAATTTTCTCTGCAAGCTTGGATGCAAACTCACTTCTGGTTCATCTATAAAAATAATTCTATTATTATATATATCTTTAACACTTTCATCAAACGCAGAGCTAATATTTTCTTCTTTTAATTCTTCTAATAATTTTTCATATATAATGGCAGGCTTAAGTTTTAAAAATTCGATAATAAAAATCAAGTTTAATAATTGTTGAGTCCCACTACCAAAAGATTTCCAATTAGAGATTTCTTTACCCGTCCAATTATCGTAAAATGTTATCTTATGCCTTCCACCCCTTCCAAGATCTTTTACTTCTCTAACTTCAATATCTTCAAAAAAAAGTACAACTTGATGTTTCCACTTTTCCCATATTTGATTGAATTTTATAAATAATTGTCTCCCTTTATCAATAATATCCCTATCTTCGCGTGTTAAAATATCAGTTTGTTTTAGATCAAGGGAAAATATATCAATTATTTCCAGAAAATTTGGAATTTTCCAAGTGGTAGGTTGAATTTCATTATTCCTATTTTCAATATCTACTGGCTCATTTTTCAGAAATCTATTTGTTATTAAATTTCTTAAATTATTTAATACCTCTATTAAACCTTCTTTGATATCTGGTTTTCTTCCGATCGGTTCATCGAGATCTCTGTTATGAGGGACGTAATAAAGCTCATAAACGTAGAATTGAGGATGTTTTTGATGAAATTCGTGTACAGCTTCATGGTTATCGTATGTTTTGTTATTATAGGATATGTTTTTAAAACAATTTGTTAATCTTAAGGTCTTTCCACTATTATTTTTTCCAATAAAGATGTTAAGATCTGAACATTGTTGTTCTTCCGAGTCAATTTCTATGCTAATGATCTTATACTTTTTCTTTCTTTCAACAAATAAGTCCCTTTCTGATAACTCACTAGTATCTATTGACTTTTTTAATTGTGATGTAATACTTACGGGTAAATTAAATTCCATTACATCTAAATTTGGAATATTAGATAATCTGTTTAAAAGTTGAGTGAAGTTTCTCTTGTGTTCCGGTTTTATTTCATCCCAAATTTTTTCTGGTCTCGATGTACGATAAAAAGAAACAAGAATTATGTGATAATTAAAAATAGAAGAATTATTTCGGATAAATGATACTTCACAAAATAAGTGAGAGTCAGGTAAATTTAATTTCACCTCACTCCACAACCTTGGAAATTCTAAAGATATTCTCCCTCTTCCTTCAAAATCAGAATATTCAGTTGTTCGAGGATATTTCTCGAAAATTTCGTCAAAAAGTAATTTTATTTCATCCCTTAATTCTGCCAACCTTCTTCCATAGTAATAGAACTTAGCATGATCAAAAGTCTTATAGTTGTATTTTATTAAAAGATCGTTAACTCTTGACTTTGTATTGATATCTTCAACCAATTCTGATTTTATTATTGCATCACAAGCATTAACTATTAAATAATTATAGTAATTGTGGTAGTGACTTGCAGGTCGGTTTGCAGCGCTTAAAAAAAACTCCCGCATCACTTTAAAATTTTCCCCGGTCATAAACCAATCTATATTCTCTAAAATGATATTCTTTAATTCTTCAATTCGAGAATTTAACATATTTTCTATTATTTCGCTAGATTGATTTTTACCAGCGTTGCGATCTAAAATATTAATTTCAAGAAATGGATCGATGATTTTTAAGACAGATCCCGGGATTAATTCTCTATTTTTGATACCTTCATAGATCTCATTAAGAATTACTTCAAAATCCATTAAAAACTTGTCAAGATCAGAACAACTTAATCTACAGATTAGCTTATAAAATTCTGGCAATGAATTTAATCTGATTTTTTCAAAATGAACAGTAAAATGTATTTTAAACATATTATTTGCCAATTTCTCATAACGATACCACCTTATTTTTTCCCTATCAGTGCTTAATGTAAATCCTTTTTGCTCATCTGATCTTTCTCTTATATAATTCAAAATAAAATGAAGTTTACATTCCTCATAAAAAGTGTGAAATATCACATCACCGCTCAGATAATTGTTGACAAAAGACATTTTATCGATCTTAACGTAAATTGGGAGTAAAACAATTGAATATAGCGGGGAATTCAAGCGGAAATTATGGATCTGTAAAGCTTGTTCAATAAGGGGGTAAAGTTCCTTTCTTCCTATCTTGATCAGATCTTTTTTTATGAATTGAAATCTTTCATGATGTTTTACATGTAAATCTTTAAACTTAATAGTAAATTGGATGGAATTGTATTCTTTATCAATGTCCAAAAGATAATTACTGGTGCGCCTACCTTTAATGTAATTAATAAAAGAATCAATGTCATCATTAGATATCACTTTTACATTCCGTTCAGCAGATTCACAAATCTTGGGCCAATATTCTTCAAATTTTTGAATTTCTAAAGCTTTAGACTCTATTTTAAAATCCGATGTTTCGGTATTTTTTTCCAACTTTTTCTGAAGGGATAATACTTCTTCTTTCGTTTTACTCGTGAAACGCATTATTGAGATAATATATTCCCAATGACCATCATGTTTATAGTAAGCAGCTCTGAAATCTATTGTGCGATATGAACCTTTTAAGAGCGAGATTGTTTTTCTTAATTCCAAATTTCTCATTTATACATCATTTTATGCATTGTTTTTTAAAAAATATAAATACTTAATTAAATTAATTTATAATACTTGTTTTTGGATTTCAATTAGAAAATCGGATATATATTTATTTTAATTGATTTATTTCTTGGATTTTTTATTGATAAAAATGTAATAGATAAATAAAATTAAACCTACGATTAACAATACCCCCCAATATATATTAATTTTCACGATTGGCAAATAAAAGAGCAAATAGTGTTCAATAATACCCCATAGGGAAGCGCTGAGAATTCCTCCCATTATTATAAAAACGATTACTTCTGAGGGAAACTCTTGGACTTTCATTTTTGCTTGAGTTTCCCTGACTACCTTTCCAACTTCTTCAATAATATTTTTATTTTCGGGAATATATGGAACGATATCTTTGATGGACTCAGGTAAATTTTTGTAAATTAGGCCTGTTCTACTATCGGGAAGGCGTTCTATTTTTGTTCCACCAATATTTTCTCCAAATCTCATGATTCCAACTCCTTTAGTCTCGGCCTCCTCGATTACTTCTATTGGAACTCGCACTGCGCTACTAACAGCAATATAACCCCCATCCCAATCCTCTTTAATAACCTTGTCAACTACAGTATCGTACGATCCGCTAATATTTTTGTACGAATCTGCTACGTGCACGATATATTCTTTATTTTCATCTTTAAGGATCCAGTGAGGCCCGTGTTCGTGCTCCGCTCCTGAAAATTCACTATAATTATTAATATATTTTTTGAATTCTTTTTTTGACATTATAATTAACACCTTCCTATATTGGATTATGGTTTTAATAAGTGTTGAATTCTTTAAAATATAAAGGTATTATAAATTCATAAAGATTATTTTTTACACTAATTTCTAAATCCTTATTTTTTATCCCATCTTAGCACTATCATACGACTTCGTACTAACCAAAATAAATGAATGAAGTTTTTATGTAGACAGTAAAATGATTGTCGACGCGATATCTGGAACGATTAATTTGGAGGATTTCTTGACTCTAGAACAGAGATAGTTTTACGACGCTCATCGAGAATTCATCATTCACGCTTTATATCATCCAGCCAAGGAAGAATCAGTGTTAGTTTCTTTCAACGAGCAAATTTACGCGCTTTCGCACTTCAAGAGCGAATTCCTGCCCAAATACAAGATTTACTTTCAGTGGGGTTTTTACGATTACATCCGGCAAGACCGCCTCCAGGTCGTCATTTTAGAAAATCACGACATGATCATTTCCCGAAACCTGGAATTAGAAGTGAGACCGAACTCCAGTCCTTTAAAAGAAGAACTATGTTAAGCAGCCTGATAGAAATGTTCGTTCCTGGAGAAGATTATTGGGCGTTATGAGAATTTATCAAAAAATATAAAATATTCCCTTCCCAAATTACTTGAGGAAAAGGATATTCGAGATATTATTCAAGATTTAAAGGATGAAAGGTGGTTAGATTGGCAAATTATTAGCGTTGTTTCGAATCAAGCGGGCTACGCACGATTATATTCTCAATTTATAGGGCCAATCTTTCAGGCAAATAGTAGACCAATCTAAAGCAAATCTTAAATTTTCTATTTCGCCTATATATTTTTTTATTAATTTGGGTATCCCTTCTAATTTGACTATAGATGATTTCAAAAAAATTGTTGGCAAGTAACTTTCGAAGTTAAGTTTAAATATTTTTAATCTAAATTTACTTTACATCAATTTATAATTATACTTGAAGTAGGATCGAAAATGGATCAAAAAAGTATTGAAAACTCAAGGGAAAACGCAAAAAAGGATTCCGATTTTATTATCCGACCAATGAATAAAGATGAAAAAAAGGAGGTACGTAGATTGTGTAGGCGTTGCTTTCCCATAACAGAGTGGTGGCCTTTTAGAATTAGCCCTAATGTTTTAGTTGCCCAGTTTAAAAACCAAATAGTGGGTGCAGTCGTTCTACGGCTCTCTTCTTTATCAAAAAAACGAAAAGTTGGATTTGTAGAATATATATTTACTGCTCCTGAAGTACGTGGAATGGGATATGGGCAAAGATTATTAGAAGCCTCGTTAAAATTATTTGAAGAACAAGGATGCGATGAGATTATTACACAAATAAAAGGGGATAATACAAGTTCAAGTAAAACCTTTTCCACTAGAGGATTCACGGTTCTTTCACCAGGACAGCAACTAAGACGCTATGGTATAGGAATAATTAAATTATGGATAACGACAATGCATGTTTTAGCCAAAGGTCAGTTACTTTGGGTACG
>JAUXAJ010000264.1 GCA_030620005.1 Promethearchaeota archaeon
TGTACCAAAAATGATACTGAAGTCTTACGAACTTTTGCAGGTTAAATTTCTGGAGGGGTTAAAATATTTTAAAAAAATGAGAATTGCTATTTTTTTATTCAACCAATTTAATAAATACAGAGAGAATGCGGGTATATTTGATGGAATTGATGATATAATCTCGAAACTATATGATAAAAAATTGAATTTGGCAATATTAACAAATAATAAAAGTACATATGCAGAAGATGTTTTAGAGAAGTTTAATCTACAAAATTATTTTGAAACCATTATTGGATTTAATGATGTAACAGAAGTAAAACCAAGTCCAGAGGGTATAAAAAAGATTCTAGAAAAATGGAAAATAAAGCCTTCAGACGCTATTTTTATCGGTGATATGACTACAGATATTCTAGCAGGTAAAGCTGCAAATGTTATAATGATATGCGTTGCTTCTGGACTTGCTAAGAAAGAAACATTATTAGAAAATAATCCAGATGTTTTATTGGAACATGTTCAAGAATTAAAAAATCTTTTCAATTTATAAAAAAAATAAAAATTTTCAAAGAAGTTAGATAAAGAAAAAAAAATAATTGTTAACTTAGTTTTGTTCCACACCGCTCACAGATATTTTCATTTACGAGAGCGCCACAATTGGGACAATAGTTAGGGTTTTTTTTTGATTTTTGTTTTCCTTCATATTTTTTCTTAAGATCTTTGCCTTTTACTTTAATTTTTTCTTTACCTTGAACCTTGATTATAATGTTTTTCTCTCCATTAGTCATTTTCTTTAGTAACTTCTTTGTTATTTAAATTTTAAAATTATAGAATCATACTTTATTGTACGGGTTCTCCACATTTTGTACAAAATTTTCCTGCGACAGTTCCACCACAAATTTGACATACTGTAGTTGTTTGAGATTGTTGAGATCCTTGTGCCTGAGGAATTGGTTGTTGATCGCTAGATTGAAATTTTATAGTTTGATTAATCAAACGAAGCAAGTTGTCTGTTGGATTAAAAGACATACGTACAAAAGAATTCCATGGATTTTTAGGATCATCATTAAATGGCAATAATAATCTCCATTCATAATTAGATTTAGGAACAAAAGTGCCTTTTTTACTTGTGCCCTCAGCAATATTAAGTAGTAGTGCTGGAATGTAAATATATTCTATCAGTTCACCACTTAATCGTTCTAATTTTTTAGCAATTCCAACGTTTTTATGAAGTTTTTTGAATTTTTTAATCTTCTCTTCTCCTTCTCTCACCATAGAAAACAAATCGTAAGTCTTTTGGACGAATTCTTCAATTTCTTTTGGAGTTACTAAGATGGGCAAAGCAAGAAAATTGGATTTTGCTGTAGTTTGTGAACCTGATTCAATTATCCCATCAATAGTGTCTAATTTAGTTTTCAATGGATCAGTTTCTTTAAGGGATTCCTCAATGTCAATATAACCAAATGCTTTTGCATAGCCATAATTATTTACTTCAGGATCTAATCTGAAATAAGGATTAACCAAAAGAATAGATTCAAAATCCTCCCCTGCTTTTCTGATAACTCCGCTTCTCATAATTGCATAGGTATTTATTACTGCTATAGGGATGTACAACTCCATTTTATTTTTTATTTCAAAACTACTTTTTATAAGAAAATGTTTTTTTGATAAACCTTTTCCTTCAATCGTTACATTAGTTTTCCATGCATCAAAAAATTCTCCATTGACATCAAGCGTAAAAATGGGTGTCTCTCCTTTTGCAATCATAAAATTCAATGCAAGATTATCTAATATTTGAAACAATCTATCGAAAGGTTCTTCTATTGAACCAATCCAATTTTCGTCCCATTCTGGTGATGATAATTTAACTTCAGTGAAAGGGATATCCACTATATCGAATAGCGATTCAATTTGCGCTAATACTGAGAAGAAATCTATTTGAATGTTCCCTTTAATTATGATGTCAACGATCTTTTGTAAAAATTGTACAATACTTTTATCAATAGTAAATCCTTCAATTATTACCATTACAAAAAACAACGGATATGAATCTTCGTCTTGCTTATTTTTATCTCTATAATCCTTTATTAATGTATCAATATTAGTTATCAATTTATCGAAAAATTCGCCAAGTTGAGAATATTGCTTATTGAAACATGCTTGTAAAATCTTTGTAATACTTTGGTTCAGTGTTAATCTGTTTTCCCATGCTTTAAATTTTACACGGTTTAATTCATTAACGTTAGCATATAGTTTTATCAATTCTTGACAATTTGCTAAAGCAAGATTTATTAATTTTTCAATAAAAACAAGATTATTACTGTCTAGTCTTAAACCTTTACCCCGTATATTAAAAAGAGTCGAAAGAAACATTGAATGATGTTTTAGAATTTGAATATGATTCTTTGTCCCCTCTTTTGCAGCTAAAAGATCAACGATCGGAAGATTAAGCTGTGTTTTACCAAATTTGTTTAATTCATAAGTGAACCCATCAGCATAATTCTTTTTATTATCAATTTGAAAGACTTTTCTGACATCGAATAAATTATTATACTTTTGGAGTAGATTCATTTGAAAAATAGGTCTACGGAAAGACTCCTCATATTTTTCCGTTAAATTTTCAAAATGTATATCAATTAATGGTAACTGATCTCTCTTAAAAATATAATCTCGTGTTTCAACATCCCCACTTGCTTTTAATCTGCTTTCAAGATCATCCAGACTGGCGCCAAGCATTTCTCCAAATTCTTCTTTTGCTTCTTGAATTTCTAATTCTTGACTCTTTTGCTCATTTTCGTAACCACAAATTCCACATATAGCAATTGTTTGCCCTCCATAGGCAATGGGGCCTCCACAATTATAACAATCATTACTTTTTACTCCCAATTTTTTTTCCCTCCTTTAGTTTTTATTACAATTAACCAGATGTTGCTCTATTAAATGCACTAATAAGACTACTAATTTCACCTTGCATCGCAGCCATTCTTGCTTCAAGCTGTTTTATTAAGCTAAAAACTTTTTGGACATCATCTTTGATGGAATTAATATCCTGCCATACAGGAATTAATGAATTATTAACTACATCTTCAGCCAATTCATCAATCAACCCCTGGCATGTTGTACATGTTGCAAGATAAATACCTGCAGTATTAACCTTAATTTCTCGTCTCATCGCTTTGGATAGCTTGCTAATCGTCTTTTCCTTATCTTTTACATCTTGATACTGTATAATATCTTTTGGATCTGCTGTTGAATAGATTGTATCTACGTACATTTTAGGATTTCGTTCTTGCCTTTGTTTAAGTAATTTCTTAACCATATCATATTGAATTGGTGCCATACCAGTTGGTTTGAAGTTAAAAGTTTGTCTATGCCATTTATTTCTTGTTCCACAAATCCAGCAAGCTGTTTCCATCCTCATGTCTTGTCGAGACATTTTCAATTCTCTTACTTTTGCTTTGTTCTCTAGACTCAAATAAGCACTTATCGCAAACTGTAAATGAATTGAAGCATTTTCAATATCTCCTATTTTTGCGTAATAAAATCCAAGGTTTTCTTCTGAGCTAGCCTCTATTCCTAACGCAAGCTCGATATTAGTCAACTTCCGATCTAAAATGTATGTTACAAAAAATAATGGACCATAACCCATATTAAAGAATTCATGAGATGCGACTTTCATCTGCTTAATTTGGGGTTCCATATTTTGAATAGATAAACTTTTAAAATATTCATTCCACCCTTTTGCTTCGTAATATAATGGATCAAATTTGAGGAATCCTGAGATCTCGAATTCTTTGTTTAAATATTCATCATAACGACCAGATATTATACTTTGAATAATTTTCAGCGCTGTAGATTTTTTAGCATCTAAAGCACTTCTTTTAACAGTTTGAAGTTCAGATAACAATCCCATTAGTTCTGATTGTAATTGACTATCAGAATCGCCAATACTTCCAAATTCAGTTCCAGCTTTGTTTAAAAAATCGCTAGCTTTTTTCCATCTTTTTAACCAGATTCCTCTTTTAACACCTTTTTCAAAACTAATCCTTGCTGAATTATTTTGACATGCTTTACAAGTTGGTGCATGTATCGCCTTTCTCTCTTTTTTATTTTTATATTTATGAGGTAAATCTTGTGTACAATTTGGGCATGTAACCCATGTTCCCATATTTTCCTCCTCCTATTATTTTTTAAATTTGTATTACTTTTTACTTTTCCAAAAAAATTATTTTCGATCTAAAGATTACTTTTAAGTTCTTCAATTTTTTTCTCAATTCGTTCCGTTCGCTTTTCCCAGACGGTCTCAGAGATTTTTCCAGAATCTAAAGAATCGTCTAAATCCTCCATTTTTTCCTCCAGCTCTGCGATTTCTTTCTCGATTCTTTCCTTTTCAGAAGCCCCTCCTGCTGCAGCCATCTTTATATCCTGTTCTTTTGAAACATAAGTAGAAACATCAATCCCCATTTCTTGTAGTCGCTTTAATTCTTGCATTTTTCGTTCAGTATCGGCATCTTCGGTCGCACCACCAACTTTTATTTTTTCTAACCGCGCTTTAAACATTTGCTCGACTTCTTCATCGAATTTACAAGAAGCTACAGACAAATCAACTATCTCAACACCAACATCTTGGAAAAATTTATTAGCTTTTACCTTAACAGCCAACATTACTTTTTCAGCGTCTTGATATATCGAGATTGGGTCAGATTGAGACATTTCAGAATTGATAATTTGAAGCAATTTATCTTTTACATAATTCTGAAGATTACCCTCGTAGTATTCCGTTTCATTTTTTACTAAGTTTGGAATAAAATTATTCAAATTATTAACTCGAGAGACAACACTTCCATTAAGTCTTAATTTAACTTGAGTAGCAGTCATTGTACCTTTACCATCTGTTATCATCGTTGATGTGCCCCATTTTGTCTGTACATTTCCAACATCTACATAATAAATTTCAACAACATCAAATTCTTTTGAGCGATTCACTATGTCGTGTTTTCCAGCTTCTAAAACGGAAAGAATTTTTCCGGATCTCGTAAATAAAGCTCTTTCGTGTTCACGGACTAAAACATATTTAATTGTTGGACCTTCGCCAGCGATATGGTATAATACTCTTGGAATTTTTTCTGCAATTATTTTGCCAAAACAATTTTCTTCCTTTCCAAAGATTACATGCTGATTAGGAAGTTTACATTCAAATTTTAAAAGATTTATTAAATCCTGCATTTTATTCCTAAGAGTTCCACCTCTAATTTCTGAAAGATTTGCTCTAACAACGTGAGTTTCCTGACCTAAGAATTTATCCTTCCGAATCCTTCTTTTTTTGTAAATATTTTCTGTATACGATGTTGTAAATTTTTTTGAAAGTGGGCTTTTTATTACTGTCAGTTCACAATAATAAGCGGGTACCCATTCAAGTGTCTCAACGGAATCCTGTCCAACTCCTCGAACACTTCCAAAAGAATCTGTGATGGCCTGCCCTTCTCCTCTTTCGGCCGTAGTACTTCGAATAATTTTTTTATCTTTAATCTTAGATGTATCAACCTTATCTTTAGTTTCGTCAATATTTGCATTAAACTCATCAGGCATTTATAATCAACCTCTTTTATTATTTAATTTCTTTGATTTCTAATATCTGAGATATACCACTTACATAATCACTTCTTTGTTGAAAGATTTCTTTTAATGACTTTAAATTTTGAAGAATGCCCATTAATTCTGCTTGAATTTCCTCACCAGACAATACTTTTAATTGTAATTCTGCACTTTTTTTTTGAATTGAATCACCATAATATACCATCGAAGCATCTGCTTTAATGATGTTTGTAAAATCTTCTTCTAAATCCTTTGTTAGTGATTGACTTTTTGTGTGAAAGCCATATTCAGCATTTTTCACATCAGTTCTAAAGAGATCTAATTGATCGCAAATAGAATCTGCAAATTCTGCCTTATCTTTATTACCTGTTTTAAAATACTGCTGTACCACTTTGAACAAGTCCTCTTTAGAATTTAAGAGCATATCTTGTATTTTTTGTTTAATTAACTGATCTGTCATTTTCCTATCTTCAGCTTTCGCATAAGCCTTATATTCTTTGCTAAAGATCTTCAGTAATAGTTTACCAAACCAGGTTTTCTTAATAAGATCGGTAATTTTTTCTGGCCTCTTTTTTGATTAATTTAATAATTCTCATTTAGTAGTCTTGAAACATTCTTAAATCCAAATATAGAATCCTTGTACCATTCTTGCTGGTCAATTTTGTATATTTCTAATATAATAGTATGCATTAAAAATTTAATAGTAAGACTATAATCGAATAATTGTATCAATTTTAATATGTCAACATGCGCATTCCTTAAAAATCCCAGGTATGTCCAATATGAGTTGAATTTTTCCGATATGATTTTTAGAATTTCTTTTTTATTCGTCAAATTTTGAATATCGAAACTCTCAAAATCTCTTTTTGTTCCGTCTAACAAATTTTTAATTTTTCCCGCATATTTAGGAATAGTTTTTTGAATTGACTGTTGAATTTTTGCTTTATCTACATCTGGAGCACTCTCTTCAAATCTTATTCTTTCACCATCAATCGCACGCATATGGAATACATTTTCAATTTCGACATCATCTTGAAAACCTTCAATATTGTCTGCGAGTGATTCAAATTCCTTAATTCTTTCCAACTCTTCCTCGTACCATTTATTGGAAAAGAATTTTTTAATCCATCCCCTTAATTCTTCCTCTTTTTTTAGAAGCTTCTTCAATCTCTGCTTTATAAATTTATCAATTTTACTTTCCGTTAGATTTTGAAAGTCTAAATCTGAAGTATCTAAAGACATTTTCCTCACGATCAGTTTATTAGATAATTTTAAATATATGACAGAAATGAAAACTTTTTTTTGTCTTAGATGTCTATTTCGTTTTTAATCTTTATAAATGTTTCTACAAAAAAGTGAATTGAAAATTTGATTTTCGATTAAGAATGAATAATCATAAAGCAAATGAACCAGTAATATGGAAATGATCGTTAAGAATGATTAAAAATTTGAATTAGATAAAAAATAAAAACTGATTAAGTTCTTTTATAGATAAATCGCTCCCAGCTCTTGCTTGAGGGCATAGAATCGGGCATATTTTTTCTTTTACGAATCTCTAAGATAACATCTTCTTCTAATGAGGGCGGTACTTTTTCAAAGCCTTTAAA
>JAUXAJ010000158.1 GCA_030620005.1 Promethearchaeota archaeon
ATTTCACCTAAAACACTAACAATCGAGAGTAAACAATTTACAGATGTTTCGTGTTCAAAAGCCCATATCATGGGAGGTAAAGCCCTATCAATGAAATTATTTTTGAGAACTTCTGCTGCTGCAATTCTCACAAATTCACTCTTTTCAGAGACTAATAAATTTTCTAAGAGCTTGAAAATTTTTTCACTTCTTACATCAAGTTCGCCTAAAAAATTAATACTCTCAAGCCTAACACGTTCTTTATTACTATTTTCAATGATAGAAACCAATTGATCAATATCCATTATTTTTATAAAAAAGCTTTCTTTTTTTTAAATTTCGATTTTAATTTATAAATGTTTAACAACATCAATTAACCTTTCTAAACAATTCTACATATTAACGATTAAACCGTTAGCTTTAAGCAATTTTAACCATTCAGGAATTTTTTTAATGTCGTTAAATTTAATATTTAGTTCTTTAAGGGAACTAAGACCACTTAATGATCGTGGAAGTTTTTTAATATTATTTCGCCATAAGTTTAATTCCTCTAACGAAGACAAGGCTCCAATCCAATCTGGTATCTCACTTAGATTACAATAACTTAAATTTAACCTTTTTAGTGAAGAAATTAACCGTATTGAATCTGGTAAGGTTATTAATTCATTGCCCCTTAAAGATAACTCTTCAAGAGAAGTGAGGTTTTTCATGGACTTTGGAAGAGAATTAAGATTATTGTCGTACAAATGCAATTCTTTAAGCGATTTGAGTTGACCCATCCATTTTGGAACTTCACTTAAGGATTTATTCCCTCCCAAACCTAATTTTTCTAACGACAATAAATATTGCAAGCCTCCTGGAATGTTTTCAAGGTTATTCCAGCCTAACTCTAGGGTTTTTAACGATTTAAGTCTTCCGATTGAATTAGGTAGATCAAGCAATTCATTTCCGTGTAAATCTAAATTTTGAAGAGAACTGAGCGAACCTATTGATGATGGTAAAGATTTCAGCCTATTTGTTCTTAGATTCAAAGTCATTAATGACTTTAAATTGCCAATAGAGTCCGGTAACGACGATAAATTATTCGATTTTAAATTTAAACGCTTAATTCTAGATAAAAAACCAATAGTTTCCGGGAGTCTTATCAATCTATTGTAACTTAAATCTAAATACTCTAAAGAATTTGATTCTTCAAATTTTACCGGAATCTTTTTCAGGTTATTAAATTTCAAATCTAATCTTTTTAAAAAGGAAAGTGATAGTATTGAATCAAGAAATTTTGATAACCTCGTTAAAGCCAAACCAAAATTATCGACATTGGACAAATCTAAAGAAGTAATAGCTCCGTTCTCGATCTCAAAATTAATGTATCCAAATTTCACCCTTAAACTCGAAATAATGTGTTGATTTATGAGAATCTTAGAAAGTTCTTTACTTGAAAGATCGTCAATAAATTTATCCTTAAATAAGCTTTTTAAATATATTTCGAGTTTTTCCTGTTCAATTTCCTTAATTTTTCTTATTAAAAACGATTTGGATTCTTTAGAATTTAAATCGCCTAAAGTCGATAAGGCGGTTATTAAACAATTTAACGACGTATCGTGCTGGATGGCATGCTTCATTGGGTAATACGCTTTTTCTAAGAAAAGGCTTTTTAAAACTTTTGCGGCTAAATTTCGAATTCTCTCGTTTGAATCCGAAATAAATATGTTTTCTAAAAAACTAAAAGTTTTCTCGTTTTTAAAACCGATTTTTTCCAATGTTAAGATGCTTTCGTATCGAATCTCAACATTATCCTTATTCTCAATTAACGAAATTAATAATTCTGCAGCATTATTTTTGTCAATATCTTTATTCTGAAAATCCGTGTATATCGCTTTAGGAGTTAAAGTCATTTTTTTTAATATATTAATTATGAACCTGAATAATAATAGGAATGTTGCAAAGTATAATATAAATTATCAATATCAATCATTTCACTCGTTATCACTTGATGTTATTACTGGAAAATGATTACAAGTTTCATTTCCCTACGATTATTTTCGAATTAAATCAATTTCATTACATGTCATATTTTTGATAATAATATTTTATCAAGTAATTTCTATTTATTTTTAATTCTCGAAGTGATACAAGCTTGCCTACTGATTCAGGCACGCAACTCATAAGCATTGTGAGAAAAAAATTTGAATGGTTAAAAAGCTATTTGTGTCAATTTATTCTTGTTGTTAGATACGTTTAATAAGTCAGTTATTCATTAATAATATAGAACAAGAGGATTTTTTAATCGATGGAAAAAGAAGAGTTTTTAAAGCTCTTACCAAAATTAATTCGCGAGGATGACGAGGTCAAAGGCGCTATTATAACCGCACTCTCAGGTGTAGTGGCTACTAAGGACGATATTAAACGAGTAATCAAAGAATCTAATAAGCGATTCGAAGCATTAATGAAAGAAATGAATGAAAGATTTGAAGCTGTACAATTCCAAATTAATGACAAATTCTATAAATTAAATAGAAAAATTACGATTGTTGATCATAAGGTCGACAATATCGGGTCAAGAGGAGGAAGAGGATTAGAAAAAGTAATTTTAGAAATGTTGAAAGAGCAAAATAAGATAAAAGAAATTGATTTTTCTAAAATTGAGCGAGTAGACATTGTTGATACCGAAGGCGTGATATTTCCAAAAGGAGTCACATCAGATATCGATGTCTTAATGGAAAATGGAAAAAATATTCTAATGGAAATTAAATTTAAACTTGATAGCAGGGATTTATACCATTTCATGCAAGTTGGCAAGTTATATGAAAAATTATATAAAAAGCCAGATGAGTTATGGGCCATCGCTTTAGAAATTACTCCAGAAACCTTAAAAAACTCAGTAAAATACCCTATCAAATTAATATATGGAATGCTTAAAGAATAATCTTGTGTTTATAGTTATTTTTCTCTTTATAATTTAAAAGTATAAAAAGCAAGAGAAAGCGCGTCAAAATATAAGATGTCCAGTCAAATATAACCTTTTTTTGCATCACAATAACCTAATTTCTTAATAGACAATAATATTTGAACGATGTTTTTTATTGAATAGAAGGAAATCTAATTAATAATAATTAGTAAAAGTCTAGTAAATTGACATTTTTAGTAAATTGAATTTTTTAATAAATTAACATTTTTAGTAAATGGACATTTTTGATAATAATACTATTCAGTAAACTATATAAATAAGTTTGAATAAATTTTATTCATCATTCCTTTTTTAGAAAAATCAAGTATATTATTCATTTTTAAGAAATCTAAAAATGGCATGAGTGGGTGAAGAAATAAAATCTGACAGTAATAAATATTTTCAAATTCAAGAAAAATTAAGGGCAATTCAATGAAAAAAGAAAAGAAAATAGCAACATTACTAATAATTTTAGTATTTCTTATTGTTGGAGTACTTCATCAAACTTCTCAATTATCTTCAAGCATGGACGATTTTTTACGTGCAAAAGATATTTTAAACGAAAAAAATGATGAGCGTCGTGAACCTACTCTAAAATTGTCGGGACATTGGACCCTTCATAATGTTATAATTCACCCTCTTGGATTCAATTTTACTGATGCCGTTAGTGCTGGTTGGTGTAGCGGTGATGGATCATGGGGCACTCCTTATGTCATTGAAAATGTCACCTTTGACGCCCAGTCTTCGGATAGTGGTCTCACTATTGCTTATTATTATTCCACAGTTTACTTTATAATCAAAAACTGTACTTTTATTAATTCAGGATCTGATCATGATAATGCCGGTCTCACATTATATTATACAAGTAATGGAAAAATAATTAATAACACATTTACAAATAATCAGATTGGGTTGATTTTATCAAATAGTCAGAATAACACCGTTGCGGACAATACAGTATATGACAACGACTATATTGGAATAGCTTTAGATAATGGTGATAACAATAATCTCTCGCTAAACGAAGTATATGACAACGACTTTGTTGGAATAGCGCTATCAAGCTATAGTGAAAATAACGCTGTTTCGGAAAATACAGCAAGCGACAGCCAATATGGAATATGTTTAGATCAGAGCACTAATAACAATGTTTCGGGAAACGATGTATATTACAATGATTTGGCGGGGATTGGTCTTAATAACAGTAATCATAACAGCTTCTGGAATAACACTGCTAATAATAACGATGGTGATGGGATCCGTTTAGAATATAGTCATAACAACACCATAACAGGCAATAATGTAACCAATAACGATAATAATGGGATTGTTTTAGAAAACAGTGAAAATAACAATATTACTGGAAATAAAATGGTTTCCAATAACATGGGAATAAATATCATGGCTGATTCTAACGGTAATCTACTATTCAATAACACGATAACTGACAACGATGATCTCGGTATTAATTCGTTTCAAAATAATTACAACAACATATCCAATAATATAGTAAGTAATAGCGAGAGTGGAATAGAAATAGCAGAGTGTGGTTTTTATCGCTTAATAGAAAATGATGTATATAATAATGATCATGACGGGATTGGAATAGTTTACAGTAATAATATCACGATTCACGATAATTTTGTAAAAAACAATACTTACGGCATATACATTATTGAGAGTCATGATATCAATGTTATGGGAAATAATGTAACAGATTGCGATGATGGTATTAATGTTGTCGAGAGTCATGATATCAATGTTACGGGAAACAATGTAACAGATTGCCATTATGGTATTTATTTATTTGAGGGTTCAGATTTTCATGTTGAAGGAAACAACATGACTAACTGCGGAATATTCCTCGAAACCGAGTTTCGAGGAAGTTTAGCTCAATTGCTAACAAATAAAATAGAGAATAATTTAGTTAATAATAGAGCGGTATATTATTACGCCAGTGAATTGGGTTTAGGAGGGAATAATTTTACGAATCCTGGACAAATAATTCTGGTTAATTGTAACGACACCGTAATAACTGAGTTAAATATCAATCATACTACTTGCGCAATAGCTCTATATTTTTGCGTGAATACCACCATAACGCATAATTCACTTAAAGATAATAATGGTGGTGGAATATTCATGGAGTATTGCAAGGAATCTACTATTGAGTATAATAATATTAGTGTTAAAAGGGGTCCTGACATAGACATATGGGAGTGTACTAAAGCTAAAATATCAGGTAATATTTTAGCAGGGATGGGTTTAATTCTATTGGTAAGTGTACTAGATGATCTCCTTTCAAATGATGTGGATAATACGAATACTGTAAAGGGTCGTCCAATTTATTATTACGAAAACAAAACTGGGTTAGGAACGAGTGATTTTATTGATGCCGGACAAATTCACTTGGTTAATTGCACTGATTCAATTATAGAAAACATTAATTTTCCAAAAGGAGCACACGGAGTTTTGTTAGATTTTTGCAACAACATAACGGTTTTTAACAATAGTTTTTCTGATGCAGGAGTTGGCGTATTATTAGGGTATTGTAACAATAGCAAAATATCAGAAAATACGATACATAACGTAACGATAGGGATTGTAACTTTTTATAGTAATGACAATTCCTTTTTTAAAAATAATGTGAGCATGAGTGAAGTCGTGGGAATATTGATACAATGGTATTCTAATAACAACACGGTTTCCGAAAATACGTTAAACAAAAATTATTATGGAATCCTACTACAGCTAGGTTGTAATTACACTACGATTATCGGAAATAATATTACTGAGAATGCTGACACTGGTATATTATTACAAGTTAATTGTCATAATAACACCATTTCGGGTAATAATATATACAATACTAACGATGTTGGATTAACCATTGGTTCTGGCACGAGCGACAACATGGCTTTTAATAACTATTTCGTTGGAAATTCGGAAAATGCTCGAGATGACGGAACCAATAACGCCTGGGATAATGGAACCATTGGAAATTACTGGGACGATTATTCTGGCAGGGATTGGAACGACGATGGTATAGGAGAAGATCCATACGATATTCCCGGTTCAGCAGGAAGCCAGGATAATTATCCAATTTGGAACGACGGAATTGACATTAACAACTTACCCGAAGTCTTAATATTCGGAACTAAGTACGGAATTTATAGTCTTGATCCTCACTATGCGTGGGATACAGCATCAATCGATGTAATAGATCAAGTTGTTGAATCTTTATTTGCATACAACCTGTCAGATCCTCAACTTTCGATGGTGCCAAGACTTGCAAAAGAAATGGGCAATTGGTCAATTGATAATATAAACTATACAGTCGAGTTAAGACAGGGCGTTTTATTTCACGATGGAAGTAATTTTAACGCATCGTCGGTCGAATGGAATTTTAATAGATTAGCATATTTCATGAATATAAGTGGCAGCTTACCCGGAGATACATATCTTATTCAGTTTAGAACTTTATATCTTTGGCCTGACGGTACCCCAATCATTAATCGGACCGTGATTAATAGCGAATATAACCTAACATTTGTGCTAAACAAACCATATGCGGCGTTTGAAGCATTATTATGCTTTAGCGGGTCGGGTATCTTATCGCCGTTATCAACCAGTTCAACTCAATACCTCGACAAGGATACTGACGATTTAGTAGGTACGGGACCTTTTGTATACGACGAATATATTCCAAATAGCAAGGTTGTTTTTCACGGTTTTGACGATTATTGGGCGGGAGCACCCAAGATCACGAATTTGACCTTTTTAATCGTTCCGGACGAATATCAAAGAAACCTATTATTATTGTATGGCGTTGTAGATTACATTAAAAACCCATCTTCTTCTTTCTTGGTGAATTTTACCAACGATCCTCATATTAGCCTTACTGAACCTTGTCCAAGTCAAATAGGTAATTATCTTGGAATGAACAACAAGCAAATTAATAAAACGATGAGACAAGCGATTTCGTTTGCGATTAACTACTCGTACATCATTAACGAAATCATGAATGGTGAAGCAGTAAGATTGAACTCTTCCATTCCAGAATCCATGCCGTACGCTAACTGGACTAATAATTTTCCTACATTTAATATAACAAAAGCGAGAATGATATTTAAGAATGCGGGTATTCGTCAAGGTTTAGATCCGTACAACGATACAGCATGGTTAATGGAAGCGTCTTCTAATCCAATTGCGACATATAATTATTCTTATAATACAGGAAGTCAATTTAGGGAAGAAACTGGCAATTTAATCGAACAAAATCTAGCGTTAATCGGAATTAACGTAACAGTTATAGAAATGAGCTGGTCCGAATATTCGGGTAGATTATTCAATATGTATGGCTATAGCAACGACATGTTGCAATTATTTTCTATTGGGTGGCTTCCAGATTTAAACGATCCAAGCAGTGTTCTTAACATGTTATACTCTAACACATCCAACTGCAATTTTGCTCAAGTCAATGATCCATTTTTAGAGCTCAACATGTCGTTAGGCTTGGCTTACACTAACTCAACCGTCAGAAAACAAATTTACGACGAAATCCAACGATACTTAGTCGAGGATCTCATGCCCTACGCGTATTTTTTTGTTGGTCTTCAAACTGGTGCTCACCGCATTGAATACACTGGATTTCAACCCAATCCCTTGGGAAAAGCATGGTTTTACAACGTTGAATCGACTAAAATTTATATTGACGGTAGTGCCACTGGAAGTGGAGCTCAAAACTGGACCTGGGCTGCGAGCCAACCATGGTGCAAAGGTAGTGGAACTTGGGGTGACCCGTACATCATTGAAAACGTTACCATTAATGGAGACAACTATAGCAACTGCGTTCGTATTGAGAATTCGATTGGTATTTACTTCGTGATTAAAAATTGTACGTTATTCAATACTGCCGAAGATAAAACCGGTATCTCCTTGGAAAATGTATCTAATGGATTAATTCAGGATTGTGTTATTCACGATACTTATTTTGGCATAGTCATTAAGGGAAATAGTTTCAACAATACTATTTTAGAGAATGAGATATTTAATACAGAAACTGGAGTTGGTAGAGCAGGAATCTTAATGGTAAATAGCACCAACAATAATATTACAAACAACGACGTTTATTTCAATGAGTATGGAATTGTGATGATAAATTCAACTAATAACCGGATATGTAATAATACATTTAATAATAACACCAATACAGGAATTACCTTGCGTTCTAACTGTCATGATAACTACCTCTTTAATAATACTATTAATTATAACGGAATGTATGGATTAGTTGTAGATAACAACTGTAATAATAATACTATCTTTAAGAATGTATTGAATTTTAATAATGATTACGGGATTGTTATAAATGATAATTGTAATTATACTAAAATCCTGAATAATACGGCTAATTATAACGTTCAAGCGGGAATATTTATTCAAAATAATTGCAATAATAGCACCGTGTCGAATAATAGCGCATGTTATACTGTAAACCTTGGGGGAGAAGGGATAAGAATCGATATTGATTGCAATTACAACACGATTTCGGGGAACTTGGCTTGCTTTAATGGCCATGGTATATATATTCTTTCAAACGATAATACGATATTGGGAAATACCCTAAGTAATAATAGTGGCTATGGCATGAGGATTGACGGTCATTATAATAACATTTCAGGAAATATCGCAAGTAATAACTCTGAAGCCGGAATTAGTTTACAATCTAGTCATGATAACACGATCTCAAATAATACATGTGCAAATAATCAATTATTTGGAATTTACATGATTAGTTCAAACGATAATACGATCTCAAATAATACGTGTGCAAATAATAATTTATTTGGAATTTACATGACTAGTGGGAGCTATAATAACACTGTAATAGGAAATGAGATATACAATACAGAAACTGGAGTTGGTGGAGCAGGAATCTTAATGCAAAATTGCGATTACAATAATATTACGGGAAATGACATTAGTGGAATTAATAACGGAAATGGCATACAGCTATCAAATTGCAGTTATACGATAATTTCTAAAAATACGATTAAGGATATCTCAGAACACGCCATTCATTTAGATAATTGCCCAAATGCTACTATTTCATACAATAACTTAAGTTATTCTGAAAATGGAATGAACATTCATAATAGTAATGACATGAACATTTTTGAGAACAATCTTACCTTTAATATCCATAACGGAATCATGTTAACCAATTGTCACGAGAACAACATTACGAACAACGAGGCTTATTTCAATGAGTTTGGAATCCTGCTAATAAATTCAAGTAATAACCGGATATGTAATAATACAGCTAATAATAGCACCAATATCGGAATTTCATTGTATTCTTACTGCAGCGAAAATTACCTCTTTAATAATACTATTAATTATAATGGAATGTCGGGAATAGAAGTAGAAAATAATTGTCACAATAATACTATCTTTAAGAACGTCATGAATTTTAACAATAATTATGGGATTTTCATTAATGACAATTGTAATTATACCAAAATGTTGAATAATACAGCCAATTATAACGTTCAAACGGGAATATATATCGAAAATAATTGCAATAATAGCACTATCTCGAATAATAGCGCATGTTATGCTGTAAATTTTGGGGGAGAAGGGATAAGAATCGATATTAATTGCAATAACAACATGATTTCGGGGAACTTGATTTGCTTTAATGGCAGAGGTATATACATTCTTTCAGACGATAATGAAATATTAGGAAACACCTTACTTAATAATATCAATGGATTGAGGGTGGATGGTAAATATAATAAAATTTTAGGAAATATGGCATATAATAACACTGAAAGCGGAATTAATTTACATTCTAGTCATGATAACATTATCTCAAATAATACGTGTGCAAATACTCAATTATTTGGAATCTACCTGGTTAGTGGGAGCTATAATAACACTGTAATAGGAAATATAATACTTGACAGTAATTATTTAGGAATATTTTTAAATGCAAATGTCAATGAAACCATTGTCGCTCAAAATAAATTGATTAATAACTACGTAGGATTGGCTGTAGTTGACCTCAGTTACGATAACGTGATATATTCGAACGAATTTATTGGAAGTTCTATTCTGCAGGCAATGGATAATGGAACGAACACGCAATGGGACAATGGAAGTATTGGCAATTACTGGAGCGATTATACGGGCATTGATGCAGACGACGATAATATTGGCGATGCTCCTTACAACATATCGGGTACCGCAATGAGTCAAGATATTTATCCAATATGGGACGACGGGGATGATTTACCACCAATCATTAACATTGTTAATCCTCTCCCACAAGAGATGTGTGGCGAATCTGCTCCAAGTTTCATTATCGAAATAACAGACGATAGTTCAATTGCTTCAATGTGGTACTCATTAAATCTCGGAGCTACTAATATTACTTTCACTGAGAATGGAACAATACATCAATTTATTTGGAACTTGTATGGAGAAGGAAACATCACAATTCAATTCTATGCTAGAGATGAATTTGGGCACATTGGATTTTCAGATGTTGAGATTAGAAAGGACGCTTCACCACCGAGCATTACAATTAACACGCCTAATACAAATGATCTATACAACTCAACTGCGCCAAGTTTCAATATTACGATAACGGATGTTAATTTCAATTCAAGCTGGTATTCGTTATATGACGGTACTTGGTCAGCAAACAATACTTTTGAAGGAAATACAGGTATTATTGATCATTCTATATGGCTGGCATGTGCAAATGGAACAATAATTATCAGATTCTTTGCAAACGATACTTCCAATCAAATTCAACATGAAGATGTGACTGTATTAAAAGATAGCAGTGCACCAACTATTACGATAAACACGCCATTTTCAAACGATATATTTAGAGAAAATGCACCTGATTTTAATGTTACTATCGTTGACTATTATTTAGATGAAACCTGGTACATGTTAATTAATGCTAGCAATCCATCAGATCGTTCTGGAAATTATACATTCTCAGGAACGATAGATACAATTGATTTGCAAGCATGGGCTTCATTTGAGAACGGAACGATATTAATCAGGTTCTTTGCTAATGATACTTTAGGTAATCTTAATTTCAAGGATGTGATAGTTAGAAAAGATATCATTCAGCCAGGAATTTCGGTACAATCACCCAATCCTAACGAAATAATTGGAAAAACAGCACCAAATTTCATTATAAATGTTGCTGAGCCTAATTTGGATACACTATGGTATACCATCGATGGAGGCATTACAAATAAAACGTTTACAAGCAATATTTCAATAGATCAAGCGTTGTGGAATGCTCTTCCAAATGGAACTGTAGTCATAAAATTTTATGCTAACGATACTGCTGGAAACATTAACTTCGCAGAAGTATTTGTTCGAAAAGATATTATAGATCCAACGATCACGATTAATTTACCGAATAAAAATGACATTTTTGACGAATTGGCTCCAAGTTATGATGTTGTCAGTATAGATCCATTCTTAGATGATACATGGTATGGATTATTTAACGGATCTGAGTGGTCGCAAAACATTTCATTTTCAAGTACTACAGGAAACATAAATCAAGCATTATGGGATGCACTTCCAAACGGAACGATAACGATCAGGTTCTATGCTAATGATACAGCTGGAAACATTAACTTTACAGATGTAATTGTTCATAGGGATATCATGGCACCGATTATTACGATTAATACTCCTGAATTTCTTGACTTATTTGGTGGAAATGCACCACAATTTGATTTAACCATTATTGAAGGGAACTTAGACACGACATGGTACATGCTTAAAAATGATTCAATCTCAACGCAGAATTTCACATTTACAGGGTTAACAGAATCTATAAATGAAACATTATGGGATCAATTTACTGCTACTGGTAATGTCACTATGATCTTCTACGCAAACGATACTTTTGGTCATATTAGTTCAGTAAATGTTACGGTAGAAAAAAACATTGTTGCTCCAGTCATTACAATTACATATCCTCTTCCAAATAAGGTATGTGGA
>JAUXAJ010000317.1 GCA_030620005.1 Promethearchaeota archaeon
ATAAATCTTTTAATTGTTCGAAGGGAACATGATGAATGATTTGTAGTGATAACATGGAGATAATACAAGTGGAAAACTTTATGAAATGATGTGATATGTAGATATATAAGATAGAAAAAATTTAATTCAAAATACTCTATACCCAAAAATCTACAATTTCTAATTAAAAACAATTCTCTTTCAAAATTAGCTGAAAATTTAAATGTGGGTAGAAATACACTAAGACGTTTATGTTATGAGTGGGATGTTGAAATTTAAAATTTAAAAAATTTTAATAGTATGGATTTCAAATAAAATTATTTATAATAACGAATAATAAAATATTATGGATTATAAATTAGAAAATATTATTGGTATTGGAAAAACTACCGCTGAAAAAATGAAGTCTATGGGGATAGACACTGTTCAAAAGTTGGCGTCTTTAAAACCCGATGATTTACTTAAATTAAAAATTAAAGGTATAGGGAAAGCTACAGCTGAAAAATATATTAATAGTGCTAAAGAAACGCTAAAGGTAAATAAAAAGAAAAAAAATCATATTATAGAACGCAGAAAAAGCAGGAAAATCACTAAAGAAGAAAGAACAAGACAAGCGGAGTGCAATATCGGTCTGGTTGGCCATGTTGATCACGGTATGATAATGTCGTTTCGGCATTTCTCCGGATAGACCACTCTCGTAAAAGCACTTACTGGAGACTGGACAGATCGATTCAAGAGAGAACAAGAACAAGGTATTTCTATTAAGTTAGGTTATTCTAATGCTACTCTTCTTTATTGTCCCTCGTGCGACAGCTACTTAACAGCGTACATGGCTGAACAAGAGAGGAAAAAAGGGGAACCACGATTAACGTGTTCAAAATGTAAGGGAAATTTGGATTTTTTAAGAAATATCTCTTTCGTTGACGCTCCGGGTCACGAAATTTTAATGGCAACAATGTTAAGTGGAGCTTCTTTAATGGATGGTGCCTGCTTGCTAATTGCTGCCGATGAAAAATGTCCTCAACCACAAACAAGAGAGCATTTAGCAGCTTTAGATATTGCCGGAATTAATAGAATTATTATCATTCAAAATAAAATAGATGCTGTTTCAAAAGACCAAGCTCTGATAAATTACAATCAAATACTAGATTTTATAAAAGGAACAGTAGCGGAAAATGCCCCGATAATTCCCATTTCAGCGGTTTTTGGGGCAAACTTAGAACTTATAGTAAGTGCTTTTGAAGATATAATACCTACACAAAAATTAAACGTGGACGAAGAATTTCAATTTTTAATAGCAAGGTCTTTTGATATCAATCTTCCTGGAACTGAAATAGAAGACTTAAGAGGCGGAGTTATTGGAGGGTCAGTGTTAAAAGGAAAGATCAAAATTGGTGATCAGATTGAAATTAGACCAGGTCTTCGAGTTAAAGACATATACACGCCAATTAAGTCTACGGTTATAAGTATTAGCCAAGGAAAAAATCATTTTAACGAAACTAAACCAGGAGGTCTTATAGGTTTAGGTACAAAACTAGATCCCATTTTGACTAAAGGAGATTCCTTAATTGGAAATTTAGTTGGAAAATCAGATACTTTACCAGATGTTCTTTCTCAAGTCGAATTAAAAGTTAATCTATTGAACCGCGTCATAGGTTCTGAGAATCAAATAAAAGTTGAGAGCCTTAAACACAACGAAAAGCTGTTAATTGTCGTTGGTACCGAAAAAACAGCCGGAGTCGTGTCAAAAATCTTAAAAAATACTTTTATTATTAATTTAACCCCCCCGATATGCCCTCCAGAGAATCTTATTTTTGCAATATCAAGAATCATTAACAGGCGTTATAGATTGATAGGGTACGGACATTTAGTAAACCATAAATAATCACATCTCTAAGAAGAATAAGAAAGAAAAACCTCTCGTATCTTTCCTTTTATTAGCTTTAAGGATGAATCTACTTGGTGCAATGTTTTACTTAGCATGGTAATTATTTTTTCTTCGTCATTTAAGTTTTTATTCCTTGTAATATTTTGCTCCGTCTCGTATAATACCAAAGTTTCTCCTGCCATGGCAAGAAAATGTAAAACAACTTCAATTTTCGCTTCGCTAGATAAATATGAGCTTGTCTTTTCTTTAAACTCGTAAAAAATTTCGTTCAGGATTCGTCTGTCTAAAAAAGCGATGAAATCTTCAATGTTGTCTATAAAAATAACTATCAATTTATCACGTTGCTTTCTGTTATTTTGATATTAACCTTGATTTTGGTTATAGTTTTTTCTTTTTAGTTTTATCTGACTTTTTCTTGTCAATTTTTCTTTCTTGCTTTTTCACGAGTCCCTTCTTTTTTTTTTCCGCAATAATTTTTTCCTTATTGAATGAATGGTACATCCAGAATCCGAACCCAAAAAAAGTACAGTTAATTAAGCTAAAAATTATTATCCAAAGAGGGAAGTGTAGAAAGGTGGTTACAACGTAATTTATTTCTCTATAGGCGCTAACAGAGCTCTCCATTACTAGTTCATTATTTTGATAAAATTTTAAAGTATAATTACCATTAGGGACGTTTTCTAACAAAAATTCTCCATTTGTATCGGTAATAACTGGGGCCATTGGCTGAGATTGGTTTTTAGAAATATAAGTTCCGTAGACAATACCATAATAATTTACTTCAAGACTCAAGCCCGATATTGGCATGTGAATATTATCAGTAACAATTACCCTCAAATCTTCAGAAGCTTCGTACTTAATACTAAAGGGGCAAATCTCGCCCTTTATCATGAATGGCATTTGAATTCTCAAACCTTTTTTTTTTACGATATTTTCGGTAAAAACTAAGCTATCTTCTATTTCTTCTTCAAACTCAGAAACATTCGCGTCAAAATATGTAAATCTTCTTTCAAAACATGACGAATTTCCAACAGTTTGGTCAGTCGTTATAGTAGCTTCAAAGAAACTAACGTATTTTAGAACAATATGAGTTGGACCCGAAATTATTGTTGGAAAATAGATCCTCTCGCGTATATTTCGCTGCTCCACAAGCCTATCAATGGCCCATGTATCTGAAACGGGATCAATAAACTTCATTGTAAAATCTGCAGTAAAATCCACGGAAAATAAACTATGATTTGCCGAGAATTTAATGTTCACGGATTTATCTGAGCTCAAGAATTTTTTTGTATCTTCTTCGTCGTAATCCTTATCGTTTAATGTTAATGTATGATTGTTCAACGAATTCTTATCGGGCAAGTTAATTTTTAAACTAATATCGAGGTCTTCTGCACCGATTTTACTGCTAATAGAAGACCCGTCAAATTTTTTTCCTGATATTATAAACCTATAGTTGAATTGTGCTATAATAGGTTGATCTTGACTGTAATACAATAAATCTTCGTCAGTAGATTGAGTAAGTTGCCAATTGTTAATGGTTAAGTTGTATTTCCAGATTAAATGCATTGTAAAATTGTGCGCGTCCTTGGATTTGAAAAAATCTAAAAAATTAAACCTCAAAAAATTATTCTCGTCAATAGAATAATTTCCATCCTGCACATTTACTACTGTTGATGATTCATTCTGAACTTGTAAGCGAATTAAATAACAAGGGTATAATCGAGGTCCATAAATTAAGTAGCCTTCAAGGTTTTTAATGGATGTATTATATTTAACATCAATTGTTTCGTTTAATTCAATGATTAAATTATTTGATGCCTCAATATTTTCATTTAAATTATCTGATTGTGCAGTTTCTAATGTTCTTATAAACTTTAAATTTAAAGAACTCATGTTTAAAGCATCTGATGAAATATCCGAATCATAATTTTTATATTCCGGGTTTTCAGAGAAATTGTAGAATCCAACCCAATCGTTCAGTTTAAGAAAATTAATATTAGTTATTTCGATGTTTCCAAGCCCATGTTCTTCATCATCAATAATAGGAGTATAATCGTCCTTCGAGAATCCTTGAATCTTGGGGTTGTTATTACCGTGAAATTCGTTATAGTTAGAATTTGAATATGCTTGAGCGTTAATTATTAATAAAGGAACTATGATAATTACGAAAATTAGAATTAGAATTAGAACTGGTGTGGTGGTTTTTTTAATTTCCATATTAGAACTGGTATGGTGTTTTTTTTAATTTCCAAAATTAAGGAAAATTAAATAATTTTTCTGAAGTCATAATATCAATGTTATTTTTTTTTCAGAAAATTAATGAAGTTTATTTAATATTTAATAAATAAAATATTTTTAAATTTTATTTACAAAATGAAAATAATGGCCAAAAAACCAGTTCGTACAAAATTTTTAAACGATCTTAACGCTAGCGTGGATAATTTTGTTGATAATGCGTACAATCAAGTAATTACCATTTCCCATAACGATGCTGATGGAATAAGTAGTCTACATATTATCATGAATTTGTTGCACAAATTGAACATGAATTATGACTATTTTATATATAATAGATCAGTATCATGGGCGAATTATTTGAGTGGGATTTTATCAAAAAAGCAAACGGACTCAACAGCCTATATTTTTACTGATGTAGGTTCTAATCTTTCTGAACTAATTCCAATCGTAAATAAAAGAAAAGAAAACTTTTTTATTCTTGATCATCATGAGATAGAAGGCGAAATTGGTGATTATGAACTTCCTGAAAATTTATTTTTTGTTAATCCAACGGTACATGGTTATGACGGCTTGGATCACATAGCTGGAGCAACAATAGCGTACATGTTTGCAAAACGTATCAAACCCTCGGTATTAAAACAAGGATGGTTAACTCTTATTGGAATTGCGGGTGATACCCTAACATCCATGGATAAACTCAAATCCTTCAATAAAGAAATATATCAGGAACTACTGTGTGAAGAAATTTTTAAAGAGAAAGAAGGGTTAATTTTGTATGGAAGCATGTACGATTCAATAAAAAACGGTTTAAAGTTTAGCATATTACCGTTTATTAAAGGATTTGGTGGTGAAAGCGACCAGAAGATCAAGACCATCTTAAATAACCTACAAATTGATCCAAATAAAAAAATAGTTGATTTGAATGATTCAGAAATTCAAAAAATTCAAGAGTACTTAAATCTAAATATTCGAGGCAATTACGCGCTGTTACCTCAAAAACAAGGCGTTTTAAAATTCATATTTGAACACGCCCTTTTATTGAATATTTTATGTTTTAAAAACATTAGTGCCGCGATTTCAATTATTCAATTAAAAACAATAACCCGCTACGCTAAACGGATGTACTTTGAATATATTAATAATTTAACTCAAAATCTAAAGACTCTTTCAAGTGTTTTGCCTCGTTTCGAAACAGAAAAAGCCATTTTCATTGAAGTAATGGGAAAAATTCCTCCCAGCAATTGGTCTGATACCGCGAGTTTTAGCTCGGTAAATGGACTTCTCAATACTAGTAAATTGTTATTGCTTG
>JAUXAJ010000265.1 GCA_030620005.1 Promethearchaeota archaeon
TTTTCAAAAGTTATTATATGACCTTCTGTTATAATTTTTTTTATAGATATTATCTTGTAAATAATATTGAGTTCTTCGTTTAATACATCGTAATTTGTTTGAATGCCTACGTCTTCCGTGGCTAATTCAGAATTAATGTAAAATGCCTTATATATCTCAGGAATACTTTGTAATTTATTTGCGAATTTAGTAAGTATTTTTTCATAAACTTGATAATTAGGTTCGTGTTCAGACAATATAGCAGAAATCATCACTATTTCTTTTAACCCCCTTGCATACCTAGAATCCAAGCTCAGGATATAATTAGCCGTTTTAAAATCTGGAGTAAAGTAATGAAAAAAAAAACCATTAATGTCGTTTTCTAACAAGGATTTTATTAATCTCTCGTGTTCTTCGTATAGCTCTTCTAATAGATTGTTTGGACTAGTTAAGAAAATCTTTGGACCAAAAACACGATCAAAATACGTAATTACGATCAAATCAAAAAACCACGATCAAAATGAGTAACAAAAAACATTTGTTAATACTTTAACTTGTTAAATATAAATAATTATTGATTTATTTATTTCTATTTATTTGGAATAAAAAATTATTTTTAATTTCCCTTCATTTTAATTATATTTTATCTGTTTTTTCTTATTAACACTCTATTTAATAACGCAATAATAACTTTTTTCAAAGCTTTTCGTAAAAATATGACTTGACTAAATTTTTTTTTTAACCAATCCATCTTATTATAATAACAAATTTTTTTTTTTACACTACAGTTTTAGTTCCAGTTTTTGAAAAATGTTCGGCCTCATAATAAAAAAAAACCATTTTTGTTTAAAACTTTTCAGCAAATTTTCAATATTAAATGAATATTTATTAGTCATATTATATAATCGGAACAAAATACTTAAATCTCTTTACATATATGACAATTCACTTTTTGCTAAAAAATTACCCTATTTCATATTAATACTTAAATATCCTCTGAGATTTTTCGTATTAACTAAACAACATGAAAATCTTTAAATACTAAGAAATAATAAAATTAATTATTAACAGAGTTTTAATAGGCGATTGGAAACATGAAAATTGTAACAATTAATGTCCCAGAGAGTTATATAGAGGCTATTGATCGGTTAACAGGAGATCGAGGTTTATATCCATCAAGATCTGAGTTGATCCGGTGTGCCGTTCGAGAATTTTTAATAAAAGAGTTAAATTTAGCCAAAAATGTTATGAAATATAAAAATAAACCCAAATTCGACGATTTTGGCGAAGAATATGACGATACCAAAATTGTTCGCATTCCAATTGATAATAAGGACGAAAAAACTGGAATGCCCGTTCGGGATTTCAAAACATATAAAATTATTAAGCGTTTAGTTTAGAATTTAATAATTCTTTAAGGCTATAAGAAAGAATAGGGGAAGATGTTTGATAGAGAGAAAATCTCTCTATTTTTTTATTTTTTTGGTAATTATCTTTACAGCCTATTGAGCATTCTTAGAATATGAATGCGATTTTGATCATGATTAAAAATTTGAAATTTTTTCAAAATATGATTAATTATCAATGAAAATTTAATCTTTTTAATTTAAATCAAGATTAACGAAAATGAAAATTTACTATTTTTAATTTAAATCAAGTTTAACGAAAATGAACAATTTTAAAAAAAAACTAAATTCAACATTCTCAAATGAAAAAAATGAAATTTAAAACTTACGAGATTGATCAAAAATAATAAATTTTTAATCGAAGTTGAAAAAAATAGATCTCTATAAAAAATTAATACTTATTCATGAACAAATCTTTTTTTTGTCGGGTGAGATTTTTGTTTATTAATAATTCTTTAAGTCCCATAATACACGGAATTTTTGAGTCTCTTTTTAATAATTTTTACATTTAGTAGTAATTCCAAGTCTCGTGTTCTTAAAAAGTATCAAAAGAATTCGGAATATACTTAACTACCTACATTAAATTTTTATAATCGTGTTGATAATATTTTTGTAAGAAGGAAATTAAGGAAAAACGGTAATAGAATTGTTTGAATTTGAGAAGAATTTACGATTTGATCCCGGCGATTATTTAGTTTCGAGCGAACTTTCAGAAACTCAAAAGAAAAGGATAGATGACGCCACGTTAATCTTTAAAGACAACATTGTTGGAGAAATTAAAAAACTTGGGGGCACTCGTAAGGAGAATGAGGCTAAATTTGAAGAAATATCAAAAAAAGTTGAGGCAGAGCTAAAAAATTTTGATAAGGATTATCAAAAGGATTTCAAGAACTATATTAATTTATTAGCCAAGTTAATTGAAGATTTGAGCGTAACAATAGTTCCCGTAAAAGAAATGCCATGGCCGGATGTGTTCTTCTGTACAATCCCTCGAATTGTTATTGAAAAGAACAAACTTAAACTATTGGATAATGCCATTGCTTATTACGGCGAAATCAAGTGCGTGATTTCTCGAACAATAATTTTTGGAAAGATTAAGGGGGAGAAACCGCTTTTTGCGCCAATAATGGGAGATCTTGAGATAGACTACAAAATTGATGGTTCTCATTCGGGTTCTAAATCAGAAAGCTTTTCTTACATCAATGCTATTATAAATTCATTAGAAAAATCGTCCACGAGAAGTCATTTAACGAAATATCTAGAAGCTTATCAGGCCCACGGCGACCCTATCTGTGATTTTCTGAAAAAAAACGATGAGTTAATGAATTCAATGGAAGCGCTTATTTCTGGTTTGGAGTCAAAACGACTTAGTAATGATATAGCTATCTGCGGCATAGCCATTCCTCATCCAACGGATAATACTAGTTTACTGATAGTAATCGATGAGGGTTAAGATTCAAGTAAATATTCTAGATGTTTTGAAGGATTATTGAGGTTTTCCGCGGCGTGTTGTGAGGCGCCATCCACTCGTAAGGGCGCTGATACTCAGCAAGCCCCTCAAGTACCGCAAACACATGGAGTGGTCAGAACTCCTGGAGGACAAGAGCTTAAAACCTGGACTGCAACTGAGCTTGCAGAACAGGCACAGCAACGGAGTGGAAGCGTGCCTCCCGGAATGGCTGTTTGGAACCAAGAGGAACTTTTGAAAATGGCAAGGGAGAGAGGGAATGGTATTCCAGAAGGAATGGAAGTTTGGGACGAGGAATCCTTGAAAGAATTAACGAAAAGAAGACAAGGGGGAAATCTAAACATTCCAGAGTGGGAACCTGAATCTGAAATGAAAGAATGTTCAAAATGTGGATATACTTTAAGGGAAGGCTGGAAAAAGTGCCCTATTTGTGAGACACCGGTTGATTCTAGCACTTCTGAAGAAAAATGAACGGGTAATAATTCTAAAAAATCGCACTATTAATAGAAAAGATTTTAAAATATAAAATTGAACTCCTCTTTTTTTAATAAGACTAGTATAACGCAATAAAAAGATCTTTTTTTTCTCCTCCAATAATGAACCCTTTAGAGTCCATAGTTTTAAATTTTATTAAGAATTAGATTTTATCGGGAAAACCTTATAAGAATGTATAAATCTTGCTAAATTTTAAAAACCATTTCTTTAAAATCTAAAAATACTCAAAAGATTTTTTTATAATTCATTATTATCAAATGTATAAGAAACTACCAAATATTAATAAAAAATTGCTTCATAACATATTTCTTTTTCAAAATTTTGAAGAAATCAGCGAACTTAGCATTTACAGTTATCACGAGGAAATTATTAAGATTGACAATGAAGATCTTATAAATAAAATATTATATGGGCATGACCATGGTAGTTCCACTAAAAACTCTAAATATTACATTAGTACACCCGTTGCCCAAGTGATTCACGGATTAAACATCTACTCTTGTAGCATTGGAAAAAACATGATTATGGGGTTAGTTTTTGACAAAGACGATAATCCATACGATTATAAAGAGATGTTTAAAGCGTTACTGAACGAGTCGTTAAATAATGAGAAAGTGTGCTCGTTTGAAGATGAACTGGAAATCGATAATTTTTTAATCACGCTGTTCATTGAAATTAGAAGATATGGCGACGAAATTATTGAAAAAAGCCCTGAATTAGCTTACTATTACGAGGATCTTTATCAACCGTCTCTTACTAAAGTTTTTTTGTTTGGGTTGGACGAGGTAGGTAAATCCTCGTTAGTTAGAAGAATTAAAACCGGCGAATATAACGACAATTACTTCGGTCCAACTAGAAAATTTAATATTGAGTATATCCATCGCAAAACTGAGCAAGATCCCCAAGAACACTTATTGGCGTTTTGGGACATGCCTGGACAGAGGATTTTTCGCTCAAAATGGCTAATGGGCCTTCAAGATTCGAATGTTATCGTTTACATGTTCGATGTAAGCAATCAAATACGTTTTGAAGAATCTAAAAATGAATTTTGGAAGTTATTAAACCTCTTCGAGCTATCTGGAGTCCCGTTAATAATAATGGGAAATAAAATCGATTTACTCGACCAATCTGCAGATATTAGCGAAGAACAACTTGTTAGGTTGAAGAGAGAAATTTTCCAACGCTTTGATTTTGAAAAAATTAAAGAGAGAAAGTGGGAATTCTTATTTACTTCTGTAAAATTTGGTCATAATGTTGAAAGCGTTGTAGAACTTATTTTTGATTTAATTTCTTTGTAAAATGATTTCTAGTAGTAATTTTTATAGCTTAATTTTCTCGAAAGCCCGTGAATTTTTAAATAAACTACACGCCTAAGTTAATCTCGAGAATAATTGATAAAAGTTAAAACTATCTTCACTAATAATACAAATTCTATCAAAATTGAGCAATAAATTTAAATAACAAGACACTTTAAATTTCTATTGTATCTTCATTTAAAGAAGTTATCTAAACTCAACATGGATCTTCAAATGTAAAATGTTTAAAAAATTAAAAAAAGAATTGCAAATCAACATCGAAGAAAATGAAGGCCAATTGTATTTGGGTCCAAAAGCTAAAAACATACACTTGCTAATGCTAAGACCCATAGATATTATAGAATTCTCTGAGTTTGCTGGCTCAGATGCGGAAGATGTTCTCGTTTGGGTTGGAAAATCGTTAGGACAAGATTTATTACGAAGATTTTTTTATTTTAAAGATTGGGCCCCCGTAGATTTATCTACAAAAAAGGAAGTTATTATAGGCTGCCTTCAAGCGATAGAACTCTTAGGATTTGGAGTTTTGAAAGCAATTTTTAAAAAAAGCCATGTTCTAATTATTGTATATGACTCCTTTGCACTAGACGAAAAAGAAAATATCATGGCAAAAAACTTGTGCCTACTTTATCAGGGAATTTTAACGTCTATCTTTGAGACTTTATTGATCGAAACTGATGCTGAAGAAATTGAGTGCTGTTTATTGAACAGTGACAAATGCGTTTTTAAATTTGAACTTTTAAATGTAGAATTTGAAGACGAGGATATTGATGGGGGGCAAGACGAGGAAAGCGTTTCCGATTTCTTATCCGCGCTTTAACTCAAATAAATTATCAACTCTAAAACGCGTTAGTTTTAGCACTTGGACGGCTTAAAATTAATTCCTTACTATTTCCTAATTGAAAATTAATACTAAATTATAAATACCATCTTGATCATTTATGTTAAGGTTAAGGCAGAGAATTAATATTAATTAAACATGAGATGTGTAATCCAATTGGCTTTAGCTCTTGCAGATGGAAAGAATTCAAAAAAAAAGCACGGTATTATCTTTTTAGAAACATGCAAAAAAAATTCGTTACTTTAACGAAGTGTGAAGTTTCACACTTTTAAATTTTAGCCAACATCCTCAATTCAACTTACGAATATAACCATTAACTATTAAATTATTAAAACCGTCCTATTCATAGAACTTTAAAATCATCAAAGATAAAATTAATTATTAAATTAAATAAAAAAAAAAAATCTGAAAACAAAATGTCGAAAAAAGGCGCAAAATTAAAAATTGACGAGTATAAAGGTCCTCTAGGCTCAATCAAGGGTTTTGAACTCACTACGGGTAAAATAAGCTGGGGTGACGAGACAGAATGGGAACCTATGGGCCCTACCCCTCAACCTCATATACCCACGCTCCGATCCTGGTTTTTCAAGATGATGGAGCGATATAAACCGTTCTACATGCCTATTTGTGATATGCTTGAAAACAATTAGTTTTCTAGGTCAAAGTGTTGCCTTTGCACGTACGGCAAATGCAACCTTTCAAAAGGCAGAACGGGGGCTTGCGGAATTAACATAGAAGGAGCATGTGCAAAGATAGTTGAAATTGCGTGTTGTATTGGAGCGGCTTGCCATAGTGCTCACGGCGACCACTTGCTTCATTGGTTAAAAGAGAAATATGGTAATGTGCCAATTAATTTTGGGAATAACATTGCCGTAGAGATGCCCCATCTTCGATTGGTTGTTGGGATGAAGCCAGAAACCTTAGAAGATTTAGAAACTGCGATGGAGTGGGTTCACTTTACAATCACTCATTTATTAGCGTCAGGCCACACGGGTCAAGAGAGTTCTTATTTTGATTACGAAGCCAAAAGCTTTTTAGCGGGGTTAGCAGATTCCGTCGGCATGGAGATCTCTGATGCTGCTCAAATTGCAGCTTATGGTTTTCCATTGGGAGAAGCAGATGTTCCTATAGTGGAGTTAGGAATGGGTACAATGGACGTTGAAAATAAAGCGACAATTCTCATGGTAGGGCATAATGTTGCCCCAGGTGTAGAACTTGTTGACTACATGAGAGAAAACAACTTAGAGAGTAAAGTAGATGTTGGTGCTATTTGTTGTACAGCATTAGATCTTACTAGATACTATTCAGGTGCTAAAATCGTTGGATCTCTTTCCCGACAGATGTTTTTCATTCGATCTGGGCTTGCCGATGTCGTAATGGTTGATGAGCAATGTGTTAATTTACGTTGCCACGAACAAGCAAAATTAGTTAATACTCCCTTTATTGCCACAAACGAAAAAATAATGGCGGGATTACCCGATAGAACTGACGATCCAGCGGATGAAATCATTGACGATTTAATAAGCGGCAAGATGGACGGAGTGTTAATCCTAGACCCGATTAAGGCAGGAAAAGTTGCCGTTGAAACTGCTATTAGGGTTAAACCTATAAGAAAAGGCAAAAGTGCCGTTCCCGACGAACAAGGATGTATTGACATG
>JAUXAJ010000336.1 GCA_030620005.1 Promethearchaeota archaeon
GAGCATTGACAAGATCCTTAAGGAGGATGAGTGATTCGAATGGTGCTATAAGAAGAGTTTGCAATATTGAGAAATTTATTGGGGTAGAAACATGAAAAAAATAAGATTTTTTATCGAAAAAAAATTTATCAAAATACTCTAGTACAATTATTCTCTTTTAGTTTATTAATTACTGAATTTGGAATATTTTCATCTATAATTAATTGTAATTTCATTTCTCGGTTTCTCTATTTTGCCAAATCATTTCAAGGAAGTTCTATCTAAGAACTTAAAAAATAATATTTAAGTAGAAATTTCGAATATTTTCTCTTCACTAATAATTTGATAGGCATATTGTAGAACTGCTAAAATATCCTCATTTTCAATTTCATATTCTTCTTGAATCTGGCTATAATTCCATCCAGAAGCCAATAATTCTAAAATGAAATCAACAGAGAGCCGAGTACCACGAATACAAGGCTTTCCTGCACATACTTTAGCATTAATAACAATTCGATTTGGAATTATCATATCTTTTCAATATATTAAATTGTTTAAATAAATATAAATCTTTTTAACGAAATTAAAAATCTCGAGATTACACAACGATCTTTAGCATTGATTAAGTTCACGTACAATAATAAGAGAGAAGATATCGAAGCCGAAAAAACTACTTCCTTTTTAGATATTCTCATTAAATTTTGCAATTAATCTTTTTACTTGTTCTATATATTCATTAATTTCTTCGGGATTAAATTGCTGAATAACGAGTAATTTTACTTTATGCCGTATTGGAGAGCCGATTTTGGTTCCAATTTGACTCAATATATGATAGCGTGTTCCCGAAAGCACTAAAAGAATTCTTGAAGTCAATAACGATTTTAATATTCTGGTAAAATAATGTAAAGCTGTTTCTTCCTCATTGAAATTATTTATAACACCGTTGAATGTTTTTTTTTGAAACTCCTGAATTTCATCGGCAGCAAAAAAAACGGGAATGATTTCGGATAATCTTTTGAGAATAAATGTAATATTGCTTAAAGAAATTAGATCTTGAGTTAAAATTTTACTGATTTCACTATTTATCATGTTTACTTTATCGTAAAACGCTTGCTTCTTATTAACGTTTTCCACGGAATTAATATAATTATTAATAAACTCTTGTTTATCGTGAATGATGTTTTGCACACGAAATAGGAAGTCTTTATTGAAATCTGCAGAAGAATCGTAATCTGTACTACAGGCAAATTTAATAAAAAGCCCCCTTCCCTCTTTTTCAAGAAAATTTCCAAAATAATGAATTAAAGTCGTTTTTCCTATTCCCGGTGCGTTTAAAAAAATATAAACTAAATGTTCCTTATCTTGAAGGGCCAGAGACCAAATATCCTCCAATATTTCTAGCTCGTTAGTTCTACCTACAAAAATATCACTAATTTGGGAAATAATTTTCTTTAGCATTTAATTATCCTTACAATCTTCATATTATATTTCTGAATCTAATATCCATAATGAATTTATAACTTATAACTATTTATTTTCATTAAAAAACAACACGGAAAAGTCAAGGCGAGTTTTGGGTAGCCCACCATAAATAAAAAAAAGCTACACCTGATATTAAGCTATTCTAAATTTATTGGGTTTTAAAAGTTGGAGGATATTTTTGAAGAAACTTATTTCAATCTCTCCAGAAAAGCTTATCAAAATTCCTTGAGCTACTTTAAAACTTATTTTTGGTTCCATTGTCATATTCGCTTTATTAAACTTCCAAAAAAGGCTGATAAAGAATTAGCTCTTAATGATAGAAGAAAATGTATGATTAAATCTCTTTATTTTTTAATTCGTAAATCACGTATGGAAGGAATTTAAAAAAGATATTGAAATAAAAAAGTTTTATTTTAAACTAAAGTTTTCCTATTCAAAATAAAATTTAACATTTGAATTTTAAACCATTTTTAAGGGATTTGATTTAATGACTGAAAAAAAAAATGTTTTATTCTTAATATCTGACCAGCATAGATATGATCACATGGGTTGTTCGGGAAACAAGATTATAAGAACTCCTAATCTTGATAGATTATCTAGTGAAGGTGTAAATTTTACAAACGCGTTTTGCACTAACCCCATGTGCATGCCCAATAGAGCAACTCTGCTTACGGGTTTATATCCCAATGTCCATGGGATTCGAAGTAATGGTATGATTTTATCTAAAGAAGTTCCGACAATAACACAAACACTCGTCAAGAATGGGTGGCATACCGCAGCTTTTGGAAAACTGCACCACCAGTATAATGTAGCACCTTATAAATCAGCGCCTCATTCTGCTGAATCGTTTGAAGATTGGATATTTCATCAAGATGGTAAAAATCCCGTAGGTGATAACTTTCCAATGCCATATTATGGATATCAAGAAGTCGAAATGGCATTAGGTCATGGCGCATGTTTATGTGGTCATTATTTAGATTGGTTAGAAGAAAGAGCACCTAAACTTGCAGAAAACATGCGAGAAAGATGGAAGGATATTGATAACTTTTTTGCCGTCTTTACTGAACATGAATTACCTGTTGAACTCTATTCAAGCGCTTATGTAGCGAAACGAACCATATCCTTTTTGGAAAGATATGCTAATGGAGATTATGGAGAAAAACCATTTTACGTGCATTGTTCGTTCCCTGACCCGCACCAGCCAGTGTGGCCTCCGGGAAAATATAAAGACATGTATAATCCCGAGGATATTGAATTGCCTAAAAGTTTTAAAAACCTCGATAATCTACGGAACCATCCTTACTTAGCACCATATATTAATGTAATGCCAGGAGCTATGCTGAGAGAAACGACCGAAGAAGAGGCAAAAAAGTTTATTGCTTATACTTACGGAACTGTATCGTTGATGGATAGCGCTATTGGTGAAATCTTAGCCTCGCTGGAGAAATTAGGCCATGCAGACAACACAATAGTTGTTTACACGAGCGATCACGGCGATTTAATGGGGGATCACGGAATGCTTTTCAAAGGACCATCGGCATATATGGGCGTATTTCACATACCCATGATATGGAGAGTTCCTAGAATAACAAAACTGGCAGTAACAGACGCACTAATGAGCTCTATTGATTATCCAAAAACAATTTTGAATCTTTTAGGTGTAAAAAAAAGGCGTCAGCCACCTGACATGCAAGGATTTGATTTTACTCCAGTTTTACAAAATCCTGCGGATCCCGATAAACAGCCGAGAGATTGCAGTTTAATTGAGCACGACGAAGAAGTTGGTCCTCTTCACGTAAGATTAAGGCATTTAATAACAAAAGATTATAAATTAACTATCTACGAAGGTCATAAAGATTTTGGAGATCTTTTTGACCGCAAAAACGATCCAGATGAGTTAAATAATCTTTGGTTTGACGATAATTACAAAGACGTTCGGTTTTATATGGTGAATCGGTTGCTACAAGAATGTCTTAATGCCCAGACTCATTATCCCAAAAGAATAGCTGGCACATGATTTAAATCTGCTCGTTATTTTCCGAGTATTCTACCGATTCTTCGTAAAATGCTAGCATTATTTCTTCCTTTTCTTAAAATTCTAAAAAAATCTGCGTCTTTTGTTGCGTAGCTTACGATTACTAACACGTCTTTTTTTGATGGTTCGCCTGACATAAAAATCGATCAAATTAAGTCTGTAGGTTATTTATTGCAAGAAATTTTTTACTTTTTAGTGTAGCAAAAATAATTGATACATTTATACATTTATGTGCCTCTTCATGCTGGTTGATGCTTTATCTTTTGATGTGATTTTGAAATTGGAAAGGCTAATTGCGAAATAATTTACAACCATACTTTTTTTCAAAGACGAATATCATGCGACCTTTTTAACCGAAGAAAAAAAGGAGTCGTTATTCAATTAAAATCTTACTACGATGAAAAAACTAAATATTTACAAAAAATAAAAAAAAAAAATAGGGTATAAAATACTTGAAAACAAGCGAATTTTAGTTCAAACTGTTCTAAGCGGAATGAGTAAGAACTTAAATTCAATGATCACCTAAAAGTTGTTATACCCAAATTTTTAGTTATTTAATTTTCAATTAATTATGAAATTTTTATTTTTCGCTTCTTATAGAAGCATTGAACTCGCCATAATAGGGTTAACAACCCTATCATGATAATAGCTGCAAAAATCAAATAATAAACCCAAAATGGAATAATTTCTTCTTCAGCAGGCGGCGGTTGTTCAGGAAGCTCCAAGTCCAATACCAAGTTCAAAGTCCCATCCCAGCTCCAATCCCAATCCCAACCATTAGGTTTTTCTGTTTTAATCTCAATAATCTTTTTCCTGTTAAAAGTACTGTCCCCAGAAAGACCCTGCCACGCCATGCGTTGGCCCGAAGGAGTAGGATTTAGCGCGTAGACCTTGTAATCGTAGCTTCCGACTATTACCTCTAGCTTGCCGTCGCCGTCCACGTCGCCCAGAGCGGGAGAGGAATACACCTGACCTTCCGTCGTGTAGTTCCACTGCTCGCTCCCGTCCTCGCCGTTCAGCGCGTGGACCTTGTAATCGTTGCTTCCGACTATTACTTCTAGCTTGCCGTCGCCGTCCACATCGCCCAAAGCGGGAGAGGAAAACACATCAGCTCCCGTCGTGTAGTTCCACAGCTCGCTCCCGTCCTCTCCGTTCAGCGCGTAGACCTTGTCATCGGAGCTTCCGACTATTACTTCTAGCTTGCCGTCGCCGTCCACCTCGCCCACAGCGGGAGAGGAATACACGAAGTTTCCCGTCGCGTAGTTCCACAACTCGCTCCCGTCCTCGCCGTTCAGCG
>JAUXAJ010000192.1 GCA_030620005.1 Promethearchaeota archaeon
TAAGATTCGCCGAATTTCTTGAACTGGAAATCGGCGATGTCCACCAAGCGTTCTTAAACACCTGATTTTTTTAGCTTTATCCCATCTTCTTAATGTCTTGCTGCAAACTCCAAAAATTTCTGCGGCAATGCTAATTGAATATATGGGTTACAAGATAAGTCAATGAATTATAAATGTTTGAAAGATGTACATGTTTCACTAATTTATATAATGTCCAGATTTGTACAAGATTTCAAAAACTATAGTCCACCCTCTTAAAGTCGGGGATTTTGTCAAAATTGAAAATTCCTTACACACACATTACGGGAAACTTACATCTTGAAATCCTTTGGAAGCCAAGATAAACGATAAGGTCGTTCAAACTCTAAGAGCCAGACGGATTACGATTGTTCCAAAAGAGAGCGTTCCAGAAGAGTTTTTAACCGAAATTCTTAAAAAATCTTAATTCATAAACTATTGTTTTTAATTAAAAAATATTAAAAGGAACGATGATGAAAAATATTTAAAAAAAATAATTAATTTGAAAATACTAAAATTATTATAAGTTAGGGAAATTGCTACACGATTAAAACCATGGCTCGTAAAAAATGGACTGAAAAAGAAATGCTGGAGTTAGCACCCTCAATGTCACTCAAATGCTTAGGAATCAAGTTCGTGAATGGACATCCCATTTTAGAATTAGAATGCATTAGAGGGCATAAATTCGACCAAAAACTCGGTTTATTGAAAAGTGGGAAGTGGTGTCCTACTTGTACCTCCCAACCAATTAAAATTCCCAATGAATTCAGGGCGTTCTTTAGCGACATTCAATGGAATGAATACGTGCATTCTAAGATAATTATAAGTTATCGTAAAATGATTAACAAGAGGTTATCCCAGAGTATAATTAAGAACATTGAGAACCTCGTTAGATTTCAAAAAGAAAGCTTTCCCATAGATAAAAAACCTGTCGTTCCTGAGGTTTACCGAATAATTCACAATTTTTTTCATTTTAATCGAATAAAAGGAGTTTTTCCGATGATTCAAGCTATTGTTTATGTTTTACTGGAAAGAAAATTTGAGATTCCATATTATCCTCATATATTAATGAAAATTAAAGAAAATTACTACAAGCTTGAGAATTATTACAAAAGTCAATTGCCCACCGACACGAAGTGATTGGTAGGCTTGAAAAAGCAGGCACTTAAAAGATTTGATCGATACAGTTAACTCAAACAATCAAAGTTTTAACGATATGGAGATTTTGAAGAAAGAAATTAAAAGATCTTAACGACGACGAATTAAAACGTTATTATCTCGAAGAAAACTGAATGTATTTCGCAATGACACTTCAAGAATCGCGTGAGGAACCATACGAAATTAAAGCAATTATAGATTACACATTGACGGATAATTTCGGGAAAAAAAAATCTCTAAAAGAGATTAAGGATCGTTATTTTGACTTAAAAAACCCCGAAATAGAGACTTTCTCGAAAAATGAAATCATTAAAGATTACATGGGTGATTTTAAACCTTTTTACGCTTTCGACGAGAAGGAATTGGAAAAGGCAAGAATATTGGTAAAAAAATTAAGAATTTAAAACTTTATTAGTCTACAATTTTAAATGTTCTCTTTTTTTAATTATGACTAATTATGAAAAAATTATCAATAGAATCAGAGCAAAATGTTTTAGTTTATTCCCATTGGTCGAATTTTTGGAGACTTCTTCAAATAAATCAAATGTAGTTTTTCAAATCAATACCTTAAAACTAGAAGTTAATAATTTATTTGACGGAATTAAATTTACACTTATGGAAAAAAAAGGATTTTATTAATTTTCTTTAACTACAATTAATTTTAATGAGTTATAACTTTTAATTATTAGTCTAATTAAGCATTATTATATTTTAGAATTTCAACAACAATCAAAATAAAATTGTAATGGAGAATAATAATAACTCTATGGCTTTTATTATCCTGATTGGGGGTAAAAGCGTTCGCTTTGGAAGCGATAAAGGAATCTATGAATTTCTTGGAAAGCCATTAATATTGTATCAAATTGAAAAGTTATTGAAATATAGAAAAAATATTTTCTTAGTTGCACATTCTCAGCAACAAATTGAAGCATATAAAAAAAAGATCGTTCTCTCAGAAGCAATATTTTTCATTTTAGATGATATGGACAAAATAGAAGATTCTGAATTACGAACGCCCATGATTGGTATTTACTCAGGTTTTAAAGAATTAAGCAAGTTAGACTTTGATAAAGCTTTTACCATTTCGTGTGATACACCTTTTATTAACGACAAGGTTATCGAACTCATGATTAAACAATCCAAGGGATACGACTGTTGCATTCCAAGATGGGAAAACGGTTATTACGAATCTTTGTTTGCAATTTACCCCGTAAAGGAAACCCTAACAATGGCTGAAAAGAATTTGAGAAACAATACTTATAAATTAACAAATCTCCTGAATAAAAAGTGGAAAATTAATTACATTTCTGTTGAAAAGAGAATTAAACCCTTAGACAATAACCTTCTCACATTTATTAATATAAACGGACCAATTGATATTGATAAATTAATGAAATAATACCAATCGAATCAAAATTGTTGATCTATATTTATTCTTTATTAACCATGAATCATGAATGTTGAGAGCAATTTTTAATTTCCCTTCATTTTAATTGAATTTTATTCTTTAAAACTACTACAATTAAATAATAATTTTCATAATAATTTTTATAGGTACGTTTTTTATTTTATAGTTAAGTAATATTTGAGGTTAAATAAAATAACATTAGTATTTATCGTTGAAGACGATAAGCTTTTACAAGAATTATACGGTGAAGTGTTTAAAATTTGTGGATTTAACGTTGCTGGAATGGCAAATAATGGGAGAGAAGCGGTTAAAATGTTTAAATCTTTTTGCGTAAAGCCTGATGTTGTTATAATGGATCATAGAATGCCTATAAAAAATGGAATTGAAACAACGAAAGAGATTCTTCAGTTGGACGGATCAGCGATCGTTATTTTTGTCAGCGCAGATATTTCAATAAAAGAAAGCGCTATTTCGATAGGAGCCAGATTTTTTATCAAAAAACCCTTTAGTTATAAAAAGTTAATTAATGTAATTAACGATTTAACGCAAACAAACTAAATTATCAGCATTTAATTTTATTCGACCATTCAAAAGAAGTTGATGAATTTTTAATTTTTATGGAAGTCAAATGATATTATTAAGAAATTGTTTTTAAGTCGCCTTCGGTATTAATATCACAAATTTGCTTCCATTTTTCCAATCTCCCTTGACATTATCTTCGACCCATATATTTCCATCATAACTTTCAATTATTTTATTAACGAGAGATAATCCAAGCCCCATACCTTTGCCACTTTTATGTTCTTCGTAGCCCCTTTGAAATATAATCTTTTTACGAATGTCTGGTATCCCCATCCCGTTATCAGAGATTTCAAATTTAACATAATTAACACCATCGTGCGTTTCATTGGATATGTTAATTAAAATCTCTATGTTTTGGTTATTGTTGTATTTGATCGCATTAATTAATATATTTGCAAAGACATCGTGTAATAATTCATTTGCTTGAACTTGAAAGCTGTTCCCGTCAGAAATTTTTACATTAATTTTTTTCAGAGGGAAGGTTTTCTTAATAGAAAATATTTCCTCTTCTAAAATATTACACGCATCTAGCTTTTTTAATGAAATTTCAGTTTCTTCAATTTGAGAAAGTTTCTGGACGTTGGAAATTAGGTGTTTACCCCTTAAAACTTGTTCTTTAATAATGGACAGATATTTTTTTCTTTTTTTCACTTTTCCAGGATCATCTTCGAGTAATGATGTAAGCTCCTCGCATGATATTATATTTTGAAGAATATTATTCATGTCGTGGGCAAATAAATCCTTATAGAAATTTACTTGATTGTATGCCTCACGGTATTTTTTCTCAGATTCTTGTAATTTTTGTTCTGCTTGTTTTTTTTCCGTTATGTCTTGAGTGATAACTTGTATTAGAGTTTCATTAGCTAATTTTACTAAGCTTGCTTGTAGTTGTACCCCGATTATACTTCCATCCTTTCTAATAAGTTGCATTTCTTGCTGTTCTGGAATTTCTCCTTTAATAAGTTTCTTAAAACTATCCAAGATAATATTGAAGTGTTCTTTCGAGAAGAGAAGGAAATCTTTAAAATTTTTTCCTAAATATTCTTCTGGTTTATACCCGAAAATCTTTTCTACATTAGAATTACATTGAATTATTTTTCCTTTCATATCAATTAGACCAATGGCATGAGGAGAATTTTCGAATAAAGCCCTATATTTTGCTTCTGATTCTTTTATTTTTTGTTCTGCTTCTTTTTTGGCGGTGATATCTAATACTGTAACCAAATCAGCGGTTTTTCCCCCGTAATTGATTGATTTTGAAAAATCGTGTAGCCAAATTGTTTCTCCAGATTTTTTGATGCCTCGTATTTCGTACGATGGGATTACACCGTTTTGCCCCAACCTTTTTTTTCTTACCTATTCTTTAACCATGTCAACTTCGTCTGGATGAAATATTTTCAAAAATTCTCCAGGAGACCAAATCTTAATTTCTTCCGCAGAATATCCAAAAATATCAATCATTTTTTTATTAACATATTTTATTTCAAAATCTTGTAAGATTGCAATGCCCATGAACGATTGTTCGGTGATCGTTCGAAACTTTTCTTCTGATTCTTTTAACTTTTGCTCCGCTTCTTTTTTTTCAGATATGTCTTGAAACATGATTTGAATCCGTGTATCATCACCAATCTTCACGAGCGAGGCGTTAGGATTCAACCAAGATAAAGTGCCGTCTTCCTTACAAATTTGAAGTTCGATGGGTTTTATCTTCCTTCCACTAACGTATAGTTTTAACTTCTTCTTTAAAATAGGCACCCATTCTGGTTTAAACAGATTCAATTTTAAAAAATCTTTTCCTATTAGATGTTCTCTCTCATACCCTAAGAATTCCAATAAGGTGGAATTTAAATCCACTATCTTTCCTTCTAAATCAAATATTGCAATGGATATTGCAGAATTCTCGAACAACTGCTTGTATTTTGCTTCAGATTTCTTTAATTCTTCCATTGCATTTTTACTCTCTGTGATGTCCTGAATAAGAGTCTGAAAATATATCTTTTCTCTTACATTTATTGTAGAAGTATGACAGTTTACCCAAAATACCTTTCCATCGTTTCTAATTACTTCAAGCTCAGTAGGTTTAAACTGATGATTCTCAAGGTTGTCGCTAAATATCTCATCTACTAATTGTAAGATTTTTTGAGAATTCTTGAATCTTGTTACCATTTCACTTATTTTTTTCCCGATAATGTCCTCTTTTTTCGTTTGTAATACTTCTTTAATTATGAAATTATCATTGGCATCAATTATGATTTCATTTTGATCGTAAATGAATATTCCAAATGGAGAGCTTTGAATTAAATGCCTATACTTGACTGCAAATTCTTGTTCGTTCAAAACCATTACCACTAATTTTTGTCTAATTTTTGTACTATAAGTTAAGGTATGTACCTTATATAAATTTAAGGTAAGGCATGGATGTTCATGATTCCAATTTAAGTTTGATATAAATCAAAAAGTATTTAATTTTTTTTAATTCTATATTTGTTCTTCATGTTAGTAGTACAATCATTCTTTTAAAATAGCATATGTTCCTATGGCTTTAGCAACGAGAATTTCGTCGCGCATTATTTCTGAATCGAGAACAGCGCTCATTTTACCCTTATGGATGACTTTAGTATGACAAATAAGAACACCTGACGAAACCGCTTTAAAATAATTGATTTTAATTTCAATAGTAGCACATGATTCGTTCTTATTTAAACAAGTGTAAAGCGCCCCGCCCATGCCAGTATCTGCCATGGAATACATTACACCTCCATGCAAGACTTTGTGTGGATTTAACAATTTATCTCTTACTTCTAATGTGCATTTAGAATAACCTATCCTGAGTTCAATAAAATTTAAACCAATTAATTCGCCAAACGGGTAAAAACCTTTCGAATCTAACGGAAAATTTTTAGACATAATAAACAGTTATCTTTTCTTTTATTCAAAATTTTATAAAATCAATTAGTCAATAAATTTGGTTTTTAGTTAATATTAATTTATAATTTATTATATTTGACTTTCAAAGATATTTTCTTTGATGTCTTAAGAAAATAAGGTACAAATCTCAAATGAAGATAAGGATTTAGAAAAAACCAACCCGATAGCTCTAAAATAGATAAAAACTCTGAAAAAAATGGATATGAACCTTAAGATAAGATTAATATTGAAAAAGAGGCATTCGCCACCAAGATCTAAAGCAAAGGTCACAATAAAATAGGAGGAGGAGGAGGCCGAAATCGTGTTGTATAAAATCTTACCTAAAGACAAAATACAAAATATGATTAAAGTTACTTCAAGTGATTTTTGAAAAATATTAAATGTAAGAAGCTCTCCTTGACATTAGTGAAGAAAATTATAGAAAGTTACAATGGACAAATTTGGACGGAAGATAGAATTAAAGGGGATTATTCTAAAGGGAGTAATATCATTATTTTAATTCCTAAAGAGTGATAGGGAATAATTTTTAAAATTAATATTTAAAAAAAAATGCTGAATATTGAATCAACTCTAATTGTTGTACCCGAGAAAATGTCTGACTTTTTCACTGATATTTCAAGTTTTAGTGACTTAAATCCCAAGAATTTGTAATTTGAATATGTTAGGAAGAGAGATGGTTTTTTGAGTCATTATTAACTTGATATGAATTTAATTATAAATTAATAGTAATTATCATCACTTATATTTAAACAAAAATAGTCTTAATAAATTTTCAATTCATACAAAAATTAAAAAATGGTTAGAGATTCAAAATCTGTTTTAGTTGTTGGATTTAACACCCGTCCTTTAGCCTATTCTTTAAATGAAGCAGGATATACCGTGCATGCTGTTGATTTTTTTGGCGATTTAGACTTACTTCCAAGTGTAAAGGACTGTTTAATCGTTACAAAGGAGTTAAAGTCAAATTATCATTTAATTAAAGATAAATATGGCGAATTTTTATCTAATTTCGCTTTAGATTTGCTCCAGAAACATCCAGACACGGATTATTTATTAATTGGAAGTGGTTTGGATGATGCGTTTAAAGAAAGAGAGTTTATTTCAAGCGAAATTGAAAAAAAGGGATATTCTATAGTTGATGCAAATAATAATATAGAAACAATTAAAAAAGCGCGAGATATTAAATTCATTCATGGGTTTTTAAGATCTAGAGGATATCAAACGCCTTTAACTCACTCCTATGACGAAGTAAGATCGTTAAATATAGATTTTCAATTTCCATTGATTTTAAAGAAAAAAACAGGTTCAGGAGGGGTAAATGTTTATAAGATCAATAACAAACGGGAATTATCCTTTACAATAAAAAGATTGAGCGTTGATAAATTTAAGCCAATGGAATGGCTCGTGCAAGAATTTTTAGAAGGCATTCCCGTGAGTTGTACCGTTATTTCAAATGGAGAAGAATGCGAAATAATATCTTTAAATCGTCAAATAATTGGAGAAAAATTTCTAAATTCACCGAAAGACTTCATGTATTGCGGTAATGTTGTACCTTCTAAACTCCTTAAAGATGACCTGAAATTAATATCTGAAATTTCAATTTTATTGGCAAAACAGCTTGGACTGAAGGGTATAAATGGTTTTGATTATGTCTTAAAAAATCATTACCCATATTTAATGGAAATAAATCCAAGAATTCCCGGTTCTATAAGAGCATCTGAATTGGTGTTAAATTTGAATCTTTTAGATTTACATATTAAAAGTTTTGACTTGAAGGAATGGCTTGAAATAAAAAGATTAATTAAAAATACGGAACCTCAAGGATTTGCTACTAAACTCATAATGTTTGCTCCATGTGAAGTCAATATTAATAAAATAAAAAAAATCAACAAGTTACCACACATTCACGACAAATCTGAACCGATAAAAAGCATATTTAAAGGTGAACCTTTATGCACTGTTTTAAATAAAGGAAAAAATCATCAAGATTCGTATTTTGGTGCTTTAAAAATGATAGATAAAATAAAGGATATAATTGAATCGAAGGAAAATTAATTTCTTCTTGCTATAATTGTTTTAATTTTTGCGATGTAAGCTCCTAATTTATTTTCACTAGCTTCTGGAACTGCAATACATAGTAACCTCATTTCATCAAGTTCGTGCAAAATTATCGAACCATTTTCACCTGAAATAATTGAATATTCTAAACTTCCTTCTAATAACACATCAGAGATCTTGTAAATTGCTGAAGTCATCGCTGAAATCATGCTTTCTGGCATTGTAGATTGTATCTTAATTGGCAGGCCCTCTTTTGTAATGATAGCAAGCACTAATGCGTTAGGAATTGCTCGTTTGATGGCTACGAATATTTCCTCTTTTATTATATCCGAGGTTTCGATAATGGCTGAGACATGTAAAGCAAATTTCTTTAATTTACTAATATATGATTGCACTCTTTCAAGTTCAGCTAATTCTCTGTCTAAGTAATTAATGATTGTAACATTTTCAGTTAAAAATGAAAGAATTATCTTGTTCTTCCCGGAGGTAATATTATAAGATAGACTTTGATTCAAGGAACCTAACAACATCTTTGACGATAAGAACAAAAGACTACTTGCGGCTGCGGAAATTTCAACATCCGTTAAATTAATACCTTTTTTGAATTTACTTGCAATAAGCGACCCTCCGTGAGTTCCCACATTTATTCCTAATATTGCTGGATTCTCGTTTAATTCTTTTTCAAAAAGATCAATTAGATCTAATTCTATTTTTTTTTTTTTTTTCTTGTTCATCTAGTTTCTTATCCATGTAATATTATTAAAAACATTCAAATAAAAACATTTTAGTGTTTTTCACAAATAACCTAGAAAACTAAAAAAAAGATGATCTAAAACCTCGAAATGAAACGAAATACTTGCGTGTTAATTTTAGCAGCCGGGAATGCTACAAGATTAAGACCACTATCGTATAGAATTCCTAAACCTTTAGTCGATATTAACGGGAAGACATTATTAAGTAGGATCGTGACAGTTTTCAAAAATGGGGGTTTTAAAAACTTCTGCGTGTTAATCGGTTACAAGGGTAATCTCGTAAAAACTGAAGCATTGAAACATTCGGATATAGAAATTGACTTTGTCGAGCAAATAGAACTCGCAGGGATGGCCGATGCAGTGCTTTCATGTCTCAATTACTTAGATAGAAAAGACGTGAAATACACTGATTTCTTTCTTACGGCCGCAGATATAATTTTTTCAAGCGTTGAAATCAACCGGATGTATTCTCTTTTTCACGATGCAAAAGCGGATTTAGTGTTAAGTTTAATGAAATCAAAAGATCCCGATATTGCTAAAGGTCATGGGAATGTGAAGATCACAAAAAGCTCCAACTTATCAAGTGATATAAGTGCTGGTAAAGGAGTAAGAATCATGGACATTATTGAAAAACCGAAAGTGGAACAAATCCTAAGTGATTATTATTCTCCACCTCTTTATTTATTTAATCAAAAAATGAAAAATTACTTGGAAGGTATAAAAATATCTGAACGTGGTGAAAAAGAATTTCAAGACGCCATAAATAGATCTATTGACAATGGGGATATCGTATTAGGGATTAACGTCGTGAAAGAATTAATTACCATTGAAAACATTGGTGAATATCATGTAACATGTTTAAAGGACATAATTAAAATGAACAATAGATTCCTTAATGGATTAGAGCTTGAAGATCATGAAGGAGACTTTCCAACTTATATTGAGCCAGTTAAACTGAATTCGGGTGTAAAAATAGGGAACGACGTTCTTCTCGGGCCAAACGTGATAATTAGAAATAATTGTGAAATTAAAGCTAATTGCGAATTATCGAACACAATTCTTTACGAAAATGTCGTTCTTGGCGGGGGGTGCAAATTAAATTGGTGTATTGTAGATGCAAACGTAGTTCTGCCAGAGAAATTCCGTGAAAAACAGTGTTTCATGACCAAAAACGAAAAAAATGAATTAGAAATTATAAATTTTTAATTATTTATAACGCATTAAATGATTTCGCAAAACTGCATCTATTTTTAATATCCTAAAACGGTAATTTAAATTTCAATAAAAATTTTATTAACGCACGCTGAAATTTCTCAAAAGAGTCAAGAAAAGTGTCATACGTCGC
>JAUXAJ010000245.1 GCA_030620005.1 Promethearchaeota archaeon
ATCATGTTTATCCCGGGTATAAATCTTTCAGAATATAGAGGACATTAAACGTTGATCCTACATTACAGACCATTTTCGAGCTATTCAATTTGAATTTTGATTATTTTGACATAAAACTTCTCCCTACACTTGAGAAAAAAAACAAGAAGGGACATTAGGAGAGAGGCGCATTCAATAAAAGGGAACAAGGATTCAAGAAAACTAAGTGAAATAAAACAAAAGTCTTGGTTAAATGGAGTATCTTTTAAACAAAGATTTAAAATAAATGCATAATAATATAACCTAACTTTCGAAGTTGAGTTATAAATAGGTATATAATAAATAGTATTAGGAGGTAAGACATTATGAAAGTAGAAACGTTATTATACATGCAAAACTCCAAATTTTATCAATCTTCAATAGTATTACAGCCTGAACTCACTAAATCCAAGTTATTTTTTGATGCTGAACTAGTAGATCCGAGATTAGTAATTGAATGCTTTTCTCAATTATTTAATGTAGTTCAAATAAAACGAGGCAGAAATCCTCTCTATACCAGAAGGCAGTTCTATGACCCAATCATTACAATTCAAGAGAAGGATGTTCAATTCGAAATATTTTCGATGGATATGACTCACTATGCTAGAGTGGTATTGAACGAGGGAGCATTCAAAAATATTAAATATTGGGAGCCAGGAGTTACAAATGTGGACTTCACTCCTGATTTTATCGAAGCTCTCAGAAATGCAGGTCCAAAAGTCAAGAGTATTAACATAGATCCGGATGGATTTGAAGTGGATATTTCCGATCAAGAATCGGTATTCGAAAAAAAGGTAGAACTCCCAGAGAATTGGGAAATTGCTCTCGATAACTTGCGGCGTTGCACAAAACCAAGAAAGAACAATACGCAAACAAAAGGCGATGCATTGCGCCGTTACTTTAGAAGCCCTGAATTTAATAGATTTTCGAGTCCTCCGTATGCGAAACCAGAGCTTACTTGGGTTCCTCGTTCTGGATTGGTGTTCCAGCGATTAAAACTGAGAGCTAATTTAGGACATGCCATAATGGGTTATACTCTAGATATTACAGAGCGAATGGACGGACGGAAAAATCCCCGTTATGATGCCATTCGACAAGGAAACATGTTAAAGACTATAAAAACCTACATTTTGTTTGCTGAGCAGATAGATGATGATAGTTGGACCGTTCGTAGTAGTAGTGCCAATTTTAAGGTAAGTAAGGACGCTGAAGGGCACTACCAATGTAACTGTCGTGATTATATCTTTCGAGGTAAAGCTAAGGGAAATAAGGACTACCATTGCAAACACATAGAGACGGTACTAAAACCAAAGCTAGATGTAAGAAAGACCGCGGGAAATCATTGGGTGGTTCATATCCTAGGGGATAATAAAGTCATTGGCAAGGAAAAAGTAAGTTTCACCAATAAAAATTTCAATTGATCCTGCCGTGAACACAGAGAAACTAATATTTGTCCTCATGTAGTAGAAGTAATGAAAGTTACTGAGGATTTTCAATTTAAAGAGTTATTTGACGACTTAAGCTATAAGGTAAGAGTTGTCGAAAAGGACGATACTTCGTTAAATCTTTTGAAACCCACTAGGAAAATTAAGATTACCGACGACAATTTAAAGCCGTTTATTAAAAAAAGTGTTGTCGTACATAGAGGTTCGATTGAGTTCATGGAACGGAAAGTATCAACATATGGGGATAAACACACGGAATTTTTTATCATTACTTTAAAGAATGTCATTCTCGGTCCTAAACTTGAAGAAAATGCAATTCAAACATCACTAAGCAGTTATTTAATTCAAGAAGATGAGGAACCTACCATAGAAAAAATTAAAATACCTAATATGGTAATTAGATTAAGCGATTCAGCCTTTCATGGCTTAACTCTGAATATTGGTGATTCCATTAAATTAATCGGTACAATAAAAGAACACAAAAGATTTGGTCATGCAATTATCCGAGTAGCAAAACCCGAGATCTTAAAAAAAGCACCTAAAGTTATTCATAAAGATAAAGAACCAATAAAAGAACCGGTTGAGGATGCAACAAAAAAAGAAGAAGACGACAGTCCTCCTATATCCTCTCTATTGAATAATCTTAGTTTTTCTTTCACAGGGAAATTAAATACAATGAAACGGGCAGAGGCAGAAAAATTGGTTAAAGATAATGGAGGAATTGTGAGGAAAAACGTCTCTAAAGGTTTAGATTATTTGGTAACTAATGATACTACCCCTACTATTAAATATCAAAAAGCCCAAGACCAAAAAACTAAAATCATATCCGAACAAGAGTTTTTGGATATGCTCAACTAAATTCTAAATTATTTAGTTGAGCCCTCTTCCACCACTATTTCTTCTTTCTTCTCAAGAGATTTAACGGGTTTTGACTTATCAATCGGCGTATCGCAAGCCCAACAAGCGTTTTCCAAGTTCTTTAATGCTTCGGAACATTTTGAACAGTAAAACGCTTCGCATTCAGTACAAAGATAAATATCTCCTGCTACTTTTCCCTTGCATACCAAGCAAATTTTCTTTTCTTTAGAGATTGAGACTTCTTCTTCAGTGATGGTTTCGGGTCGGCTGAATACTCCGATGACGTCAACGCTCTTTTTCGTGCTAGCTCCTTCTTCTTTTAAGAGGGACTTGAGAAAAAACGCGCACTCAAGAATATAAAAAATGAGCACTATAAAAGCGAAAATAGCAAGTTCGGGGACAAAAATTATGGCAAAAATAAGCAAGAACACGCTATACCCAAAAACGCCTGCCCAGAATTATCTATTTAATAAATGGAAAACTTTTATGAATATTTTTAGTGGAAAAAACATGAAAAATAAAATTGAGTTCATTCGTGATATTAATAAAACTTTTGAAGAAATTGTATTAAATAACACGGATATTAATCAAATGAAAGCAAGTGTCATTGAGTTAGCCAAACAATTAGATGAAATAGATTTATATAATCTTGTTTTAAAAGAGGAATACAATGCAAATACACGAAAAATAATGACATCTTTTATAAATTCACTAAAAAAGAGAAAAATTAATTAAAATGATACGATTATTTAAAATAGTCTCTAAATCTAATTTATATGCTATAAAATTGTTCACTAAGACCATACTACGAGCTTTTACGTCCCAAGTTCTCTCGTGTCGAGTTTTCGAATATTTTAATCCGTTTTGCTTCTAGCGTAATTCCATTCATTATTATTACCTGAAATTATAATACTTTCTTTCTTGTCCTGGGGGTATTTAAAATGCCTGCTAGAAATGTATCTTTTCTTTCTTCTTACAATTTCACCCCACTAGTTATACTACTATAGTACGCCACTGGTAACGATTTAAACGATTGCTTTGAATACAATTCGAAGATTTCAAGTTCCTTGAAAAGTTCTTTTGTGGCTTGTTGCAATCCACGAGCCATTAAATCTTCGAAAAAATCAAGCATTTGTTGTAAAGCACGTTCCTGCTGTTGTTCCGTTCTAATCACGCTCCTTTTTTAATCTTTTTTTGACGATCTCTATTGATTCAACTTTTTCAAGCATTCTAACGGCCGCAACCATCCTAAATGCGTTCATTACCAGGGATTTACTCGTTTTTACCGAATTTTGGTCGATTTTCAATTCGTTTAATCCATTAATGAAAGAATCCAATAAATTATTCATGTACCCCAACCCAAAAGCTTTAAATTCTTCATTTATCTGAATGAAATCAGACAAATTTTCTTCCGAAAGATTTTCAATCTAATTTTAGCATAAAAATTTGGCAATTTTTGAAATCTGTTCTCCCTTAAATTAAGATTCTTTAACGATGTGAGATCTCCAATCGATTCTGGTAGCATATATATGCATGAATGCATCTAATTATTTACAATTAGGGTATGTTCAAGCAAGATCGCGAGAAGATGATTATGGTAGTATTCTTCCAGGGCCAAAATTAATCTGGACATTACCAACAATTACCGATAGTAGCTCAGGAGGAGGTAGCTCAGGAGGAGGTAGCTCGAGTAGTAGTAAAGAAAATGGTGAAACGACCATAGAACAAGTTTCAGAAGAATTCCTAATAATAACCGGCATTATTATACTATCGTCGGTTTGAGGCGTAATTGGATTAAGTGGTCTTTTATTACATCTCAAAAAAAGAAATGTAATTCAACCACAAATTCAGCCACAGAACAAATCCACTATACAAAAGAAACTAGAGCCTCAACAAGCTCCAAGCACGGAACGAGAGTCATTTTGTCAATATTGTGGGGATCCCTTGAATGCGAGAGCCACTTTTTGCACAAATTGTGGAAATAAGGTAATAAGATAATATTTTATTTGATATGGTTGAGAATATTCACTCTGAAATGTTTCAACTTAGTAAAAAAATGCACCTCTTACATTCAAAAATCGAGTTCTTACAATTCGCAAAGTAAGCCTAACTTTCACACGCTTACACACTTTCTAAAGTAAGCTATAAACACATCAAACAACACTTAGAACAGTTCAGTTCGTTAACTTACACGCTTACACGATTTCTTAAGGGGAGTGTACATAGAAATTAGAAAATCAGGATACTCTTGAATTTTTTATACTCAGTCCGTGTAATAATAATAAAATAAATGAAAAATGTGATCATATGCCCGCAAAATTGATAACAAGCACTTATACAATAGAAACCAAATGTTCTAATTGTAAAAAAACAGTTAATGCTATTAAAATTGAGCAAAATATAAGATCCTATCTTTCTGAGGATGCACGATTTAAAAGTACATTAATTTTATTAGGATGTCCAAAATGTAAGTCTGTTTTTTATCATGAATAAATAGATAAAAAGACTATATATTGTTCTTAACTAACATTCAAGAAACAATGCATCTTGGTTAAGTAGCTTGATGCACATTTACTTAGACATTTACTTAGTAAATTTCAAGCTCCTCCAAACAAAAAATAAATAAGAGGGGATCAAAAAAAACGAAAAAAGAAAAACTATATTTTTCGTGAAGAGTTTTCATTTCTTCGAAAATTTTTTTTGCAGGACGAATTCTACGAGTTCGATTTTTACTTACACTGCTCGCGCAAAAACTACACTTAAACGGGCAGTATCCTATACCCATAATGAAATATTGTAAGAATCTCATTGTTGCTTATTATCCTCAACCAGATATGATGGTTTTTGGTATATATTCTTCGGGAACAAAGCGGTTAGGATGTACTCAAAAAAGGCTATGTTCTCGTAGTTCTGATAATTTAGTAGATCTCAAAAGTAAATTTATTCGTAATAATTGCTTATCTTGTGTTTTTAAGGAATCCAGAGATGAAAATTTTAAACTCAACAAGAAAAAACCTTAGCCCGCGCCATTGGGGGAATCGGCATTTCTTGTTGCTTCTAACCTTTTTAGGAACGCCTTTTTCCACGCTTTTTTACCATCCTTCGTTTCAATTGGTTAATGGAAATCGTTGAAAATTATTCTATTTTTCGCAACAATACTGACTTCTAAATGAATAAATATAAATGTCCCTTATTCATTTTTACTAAACATTACTAAAAAGGTTATTAATAATGGAGAAGGGTAAATTTGGTAAGATTCTTGAAGTAGATTTGAGTGACCGAGTTCTAAAAGAGATCTGTTACGATAAAAATCAAGTTAAAACGTTTTTAGGTGGACCAGGGTATGCAATCGACTATTTAATGAAACAAAAATCATATAAATTTGATGCGTTAAATCGGAATAATCCATTAATCTACATGACTGGGCTATTAACTGGGACAGCTTATCCATGTTCTGGATTTTATTCCGTGTCTGCTAGATCACCATTGACTACCATATACGGTGAAGGCTTATCTGGTGGGTTCTTCGGAGCTGAGCTAAGAAAAACTTTGAACGGTATAATTTTTAAAAACAATGCTGATACTCCTGTATATCTATTTATTGAAGATGATCATTTTGAATTAAAAGACGCTTCAAACTTATGGGGTTTAACAACTGACAAGACTATACAAGAATTACGATCTAAATTAGGAAAACAATTTAAAGTTGCCTGTATTGGTCCTTCTGGAGAAAATAAGGTGCCATTAGGGTGTATTATCAACGATCATTACAGAGCAGTGGGAAGAACCGGGATGGGGGCGATAATGGGCTCAAAAAACGTAAAAGCTATTGTTGTTAAGAGCGCTAACAAAATAAATTACTATAATGAGGCCAAATTTAAAGAAATTTCAAAATCACTCTTTATATCTTTTAAAAAATCTCCAATGGCAGAAATTTTGCGCAACTTTGGCACGAATAACATTGATTACTTTGAAAGATTATCTGATGTGCCTCATAAGAATTGGGCCTTGCACAAATGGAAAGATGTATCTAAAATTTCTGGTGCCATCGTTTTAGAAAAGCTGCATGTAAGAAGCAAACCTTGTTATTTATGTCCATTCAGTTGTGGACGAGAAATAGAGATAAATGAAGGTCCTTACAAGCTAAAAAACGCTGCGGGCACGGAATATGAGACTACAGCGGCATTTGGGTCAATGTGTTTGATCTCAGATGTGGAAGCAATAGCATACTTAAATCATCTTTGTAATAAAATGGGGGTTGATACCATCTCAACTGGTTGTACGATAGCTTTTGCGATGGATTGTTATGAGAAAGGGATCCTGACTCAAGATGACATAGGGTTCCCCTTAGAATGGGGTGATGCCGATGCCGTTATTAAAATAACAAATTTAATTTGTAAGAACGAGGGCATAGGTAAAATCTTAAACAAAGGTTCAAGGAAGGCTTCTGAATTAATAGGTAAAGGGTCTGAGGAATTCTTAACGGAAATTAAGGGGTTAGAAGCGCCCATGCACGATCCACGAGCCATTTTTCCGCTTGGGTTACAATACGCGACATCAAATCGAGGTGCGTGCCATCTTCGAGGTTTTGCTAACGATTTATATTCCGGTTTTACTGGTTTTAATAACGTATTAAAGATTAGTAAAAATATACCGATACGGCAAAGAACAGCAGATAATCCGAAATTTGCACGAGACGTCGCCATATCTCAAAATTTATCAGAAATTAATAACGCTTTAGGGATTTGTCGTCAAACCATATCTTCAGGGTCTCAAATCGTGGAAAATATACTTGATTCAATACTAGATGCTATTTATTTTTTAACGGAAATTAAATTTTCATTAAAAGAGCTAATGGAGATTGGAGAACGGATTTTTAATTTAAAAAGAGTCTTTAATAATAAGTGTGGAATCACGAAAAAAGACGATAGAATCCCCCCAAGATTGAAACTTCCACTTGAAAGAGGTATCACGAAAAAAAAAGTGGTTACAATTGATTCAATGTTGGAAGAATATTATAAATTTAGAGGATGGGATGAAAATGGCATTCCAACTCCAAGCAAATTAGGAGAATTAAAAATAAATAGTTATTAATTACTAACTCCCTCTGTTAATAAATTATATATTATATGGATTAAATAATTCTTAAATTAAAAGTAATTAGAGAAAAGTTGAAAGATATACATGAAGGAAAGCGGGCCAAAATAGAATAAAAAAATTCTCTCAATTAGGAATTTGGCATCATGAAACGACACTAGTTCGTCTTAATAATATTGATTTCTCTTTATTTTTTCTTATTTATTATTAATTATATTATTATTAATAAAAAAAATAATTTATCAAGACAAGTTCAAAATATTAAAACTGCTCCTTTCGCAGCTGAAGAAACAAGTTTTCTATATTTTAACAAGGTTTTACTTTTTATCTCTTTTTCAATTGGTTTCCAAGTCTTCAAACGATCTTCAATTTCTTCGGTGGATAAATCCACATTGAGTGTTCTATTTGGAATATCAATCTTTATAATGTC
>JAUXAJ010000241.1 GCA_030620005.1 Promethearchaeota archaeon
CCACGAGTTTTGGATGTTGGTTGTGGCACCGGGAGAACTGCAATACGAATTGCTAAGGCTATAAAAAATGGCGGTCATTTGACTGGTATAGATATTTACGCAAAACACGCAATTTCGGGAAATTCTTTAGAAACCGTGCAAAAAAATGCTAAATTAGAAAAAGTTGACGATATAACGACTTTTAAACACGGTTCGGCAACGGATATACCTTTTGAAAGTGAGAAATTTGATATCGTAAGTATTGCTTCGGTGCTTCATGAAATTCACGACGTTGAATTACAAGAAAAAGCAATGACGGAGATCTATCGGGTTTTAAAACCGGGAGGCTATTTATATTTAAGTGAATGGAATCGAATTTCTTGGCAAACAATTTGTTATATGGGTGTTTTCTGTTTTGTCTTCAAAAAGCACGAACACTGGGATGAATTGCTAAAAAGACATGGTTTCAAGGATATTTGTTTTGAAAATTTAGGTGGTTTTGAATTGTTTTCAGCAAAAAAATGATTTTTTTTTTTTAAAAAAAAAAGTAAGTGATATTTTATTTTTCTCTTCTCATGATTTTGTTACTTTTCGAGTCATTCTGCATTTACTCTCGCTTAGTACTTCTTACTGCTCATTTTAAAGATTATAGCAATAATGGCCCCCGCAATAAAACCTCCAATATGAGCAAAATACGCCGTCGACGAGCCTCCAAGAAATAAAGAACCAATTCCATAGATTATTTGGGTGACGAAATAGAGCAAGACGAAGGATATAGCCGTCATTTTACTAGTACTTGAAACGTACTTTAATTTAATATTGGGAAATAATATCCCATACACGGCGATAATTCCAAAAATCGCTCCAGACGCCCCAAGACTCGGTATTGTTGCCATGACAGGGTCTATTAAAGTGATTAAAGCGTGAAGCAAGGCGGCACATATACCTGATAACATGTAGGTTAAAAAATACAAAGCGTGTCCTAAAGCGTGCTCACAGTTATCCGCCACGACGTAAAAGAAAGCTAAATTCATTGTAATATGCACTATATCTCCGTGCATGAACATTGCTGTTATTATTGTCCAAATCTTTTGACCAGTAAAAAATTCAGCAGGTATGAAAGCAGCTTCGTAAATGTACATGTAACCTGTGGGATCCATTAGTTGCACGATAAAACCGAGTATATTAATAACAATAATGGCTACGGACACGTACTGTCTGTGTTTTTTTAAAAACACCAGTTTTTTATGTAAAATGTTAATGCTTTATAGTATAAGTTTTGTTATAAATGTTTAGCATGAATTCCATAAGTGTCATTAAAAATCTCTAAGTGAAGCAGAAAAGAATTTAAAAAATATAATGCTTATATTTAAAAATAACGAAAATGCAACTAACTAAAAAATTAATGAAAAACAATAACTATATTCATATTTGATATTGGTTTAATAAAGAACTAGACATAAAAAAATTCAATAAAGAACTAAACATAAAAAAAAATTGAAAAACTCATGTATTCTGAACCTAAAAAAATTGGAAACATGTTAATTAAAAATAGACTGGTTCGTTCCGCTACATTTGAGCGTAGAGCTACTGAAGATGGAAGCGTTACTGACGGACTTTTAGGATTTTACAAGAGATTGGCCAAAGGGGGCTCGGGATTAATTATCACGGGATTTACTTATGTCCACGTAAGTGGTCAAGCATTTCCTGATCAAACCGCAATTGATAGAGACGAATTAATTCCTGGATTGAGAAACCTTTCAGATGTGATCCATGAACATGGCGATGGATGTAAAGTTGTAGTTCAAATAGGACATTGTGGTCGAGAATCTTATTTCTTAGAAAATACAATTGATCCATCTGGCATTCAAGAGCCCATGACGAACAATAAACCACGAGCAATGACAATTGAAGAAATAGAAGAAATAATTGAAGCATTTGCTCAGGCAGCGAGGAGGACAATGGAGGCAGGCTTTGATGGAGTTCAAATCCACGCCGCCCACGGATATCTTTTAAGTGAATTTTTATCGCCTCATACGAATAAAAGAACTGATAATTATGGTGGCAGCACGGAAAATAGAATTAGAATTGTCGAAAATATTTACAAGAGAGCCATAAAATTGGCAGGAAAAGATTTTCCAATCCTGATTAAGATGAATGGTGACGACTTTTTAGATGATGGATTAAAAATAAATGAAACCAAGAAGATCGCAGAAAGGTTTTCAAAATTAAGATTTGCCGCTATTGAAATAAGCGGAGCGATGTGGGCTGTTGCCATGCGCACAAAAAAGGAACTTGGTTGGGAACCTGTTTTCATACCTGAAAGTCGTATTAATATAGATTCAAAAGATAAAGAAGCCTACAACTTACCATTTGCTAAAGAAATCAAGAAAGTTATAGATGTGCCCTTAATTTTGGTTGGAGGTATAAAATCGATTGATGTGATTGAAGATATACTGAAGGAAGGAAGCGTAGATTTCGTTGCCCTTAGTCGACCACTAATTCGAGAGCCTGATTTACCAAATAAATGGCTTAAGGGAACTGGAAGAAATACTTGCGAATGCATCTCTTGTAACGCTTGTTTGGGAAGCATAATGACAGGTAGCATTCGTTGTCTACAAAAAGAGAGTGATAGATGAACCAAATCGATAACATCTTTAAGTACTCTTTTTTCAAGAGTAAAAAATAAATAGATTTGATGACATTAGAAAGTTTTTTTTATAACTCAGTAGAAATATAATTATACTAATAAAAAAAGGAGATAAAAATGGAAAATTTAGAAAAAATTGTTCTTGACAAAATAGACAACATGAGAGATGAGATCATTAAATTCCATCAAGAAATAATACGAATTCCCTCTGAAAATCCTCCGAGTAAATATAAACCAGTTTCTAAATTTACGGAAAAAAAAATGAAAGAAATTGGACTTAAGACTCAAGTTAAAAGAAATAATGTAGTTGGAGAATTAGGGAAGGAGGGTGGTAAAACGCTGATTTTTTATGGACACTTTGACACCGTCGAAGCGTTTAAGGGCTGGTCAAAAGATCCATTTGGAGGGGAAATTGTTGAGAATAAAATATATGGATGGGGTGCTTCTGACGACAAATCTTGTGTAACTGCCGAAATCTTTGCGACAAAAGCGTTATTAGACGCTGGAGCGAATTTAAATGGAAAGTTGTTTGTTACGGCTGTTACTGATGAAGAGACTGGGGGATTCAGGGGTGCAGATTATCTACTTGAAAATGGAATAATAAAAGGAGATGCGTGTTTATTGGGCGATGCGCCTAGAGGTTATCCTATAGGATATTGTGGTGGCGGCATGTTCATCACAATAAATATTCTCGGGAAACAAAGTCATGGAATGGGATTCCCCGATATTCCTGCACCTAATCGAAACGAGTATTCTGGCATAAATGCCATCCAAAAAATGTTAAAAATTATGAATTTTTTAACAGAACTGAAAGTTGAATTAAATAGTAAGGAAACTAAATATCCCCTACCTCCAGATTATCCTTCTAAAGTAAGCGATATTAATTTGGCAGAAATTCATGGAGGAACAAAAATATCGATCGTACCAAATAAATGCTACATGCATTGTAGTATAAATACTATTCCAGAACAAGACATTGAAAGTATTAAGACTAGGATTTTGGAACATATAGAAAAATTGAAAAAAGAAGATCCTGATTTAGAAATCAGTATCCAAATACCGATTGCTTACGAGCCACATGTGATTGATAAGAATTCTGATTTTGCAAAGATAGTAAAAGATGCTACTAAAATAGTTTACAACGAAGAGAGAGAATTAAAACTGTTTACACCTACAACTGACGCTCATTGGTTTCAGGAAAGAGGGATCGAGACGATCCTAATTGGAACGATCGGTGTAGACAATAGCGCACATGCCGAAGATGAGTTCGTTTACATCGAAGACTTGATAAATACAACAAAAATGTACGCAATTACCGCATTGAATTATTTAAAATAAAATTTGGAAATTTTTCCGAGGAAATCTATTTAATTCTTATTTTTTACTTTTTTATTTTATAAAGGGAAGAAGTTGATATTTAATGTCAATTAATGATTTGTCCGAAAAAGGGAAAATTGTCTTTCTTGGAGATTCAATAACAGAAGGAGTTTTGACGTCTGAGTTTTTTAGTGATTTAGGTCTTGGAATTGATTGGGGGCTTGGAATTGATTGGATTTATTTTCTCTAGTTTTAGTCATTATTTTATCTAAGTGCTTTAGAATAGAAATAACTAAAACTAATATGAAAATGATAATTGCTACTGATATAATCAATAAAATTAATAAAACAATCATGTTCAATCCTTTCTTTCTATAAGATTATCATAAAATAAAAGTTTTTATAAGAGTAATTTATAATAGAGGTTATGGCTTACGATTCATTTGAACCAAGGATATTTCCATTATTCATCTATTATATTTTTCTATCCGTGTTTGCTTTAATTTTTACAATTTTGATGTTTAGGAAATGGCGGGAAAGAAAGGCACCTCCAGCACTCCACATTACCATCGTGTATGGTTTTTTAGTTTCAGGGTTAATTTTACTAGTTATAGGAATGGCTGAAGCGATAATAACAGGATATTTTAAAGAAATTTATAGATTTACTTTACCTGCGGCCCAATGCTGTGTTGTTTTTGCTGACATATTTTTATTCATTTTTGCCAGTAAAATCACTGATAAAGGTCAAAAATTGTATGTTCCTTTGATCTTAATCGGAATTGTGTTGACAATCATGATGTTTTTACCGTGGAATTGGTGGGGACATCCCGCGGTAAACTACGAGGGTCAGTTAAATATAAGGTTGTATACTTCGCTCTTTTTTGTAGTTTATTCCGTCTCAATATATCTGGAAATAGCTGTTATTAGCTTAAAAGCAAAAAAGCAAGCTAAAGACCTAACTTCTCGCGCTGGCTTATCCTTACTATTATATTCGGTTATTAGCATGATTTTCTTCTTTATATTTATATTGGCGGATAATTTGCTGATAGTGTTTTTTGATCATCCAGGGTATTCTGAATTCATATATATAGCGTGGTTTTTCGCACTTCTATTCTCCATTTTCTCATATTTCTCATTCGCAATGCCTAATTCGTTAAAAAAATGGATAGAGAAAAAGGAATCAAGTAAATAATTTTTTTTATTTTTTTATTTTTTTATTTTTATTTTTTTTTATTGTAAAGTACAAAGATCAGGAATTTCTTAATAATCTTAATTTGATAACGTTAAAATTTCATTACTTCTTTTCGTAAAAAGATTTATTAATTCAAAAAAAATAAGATAAATTATTAAAGATTTTAATTTAAAAAATATCCAATAAATGAATATTATACAAAAATTAAGTTAGGAGGTAAGATATTTGTCTATTTCAAAAAATATTAAAGCTATTGCCTTAGATACTGGAGGAACAATGTCAGATTCGTTTATTATCGACGATAAAGGGAGATTTTCTATAGGAAAAGCACAAACAACCCCCGAGGAGGCAGAAGGTATCTTTAATTCGATTAAAGATGCTTTGAGTCAATGGGATACTACATTAGATATCTCGGGGAACACCGTTGAAGCATTAGTTTATTCTGGGACGGCAATGTTAAATAGGCTTTTAGAGCGAAAAGGAAATAGCAACATTGGAGTCATAGTCAATACGGGTTTTGAGGACCTTCTCAGGTTAGGCAGAGCTTTACAGTGCTGGATTTGGTTAGATTATGCGGGGCGTTTACATGCTAGGGAGCACGAGCATCCTAAACCGCTCATACCAAGAAAACAAATCAAGGGTGTGAGGGGGAGAATTAATTTCTGGGGAGTGAGGGGAAGAACTACTTTCCTCCCTCAAATGAATTAATTCCACTTTATAAAAAAGACGCTAGAAAAGCTGTTGAAGAGCTGCTCGATATGGGAGTCGAAAGCATCTGTGTGTGCTTGCTTTGTTCCTATATGAATTCAATGCATGAAATAAAGGTAAAGCTAATTGCTGAAGAAGTAATGAAAGAGAGAGGCCAAGAGATTCCCATAATTCTGTCATCTGATCATAATCCGGTAAGAGGAGAAACTCCGAGATTGAATGCTCTTGTCATTGAACAGTATGCGGCAGAACCTTCAAAAAAACAAATGATTAATATTGCAGAGCAATTTAAAGAGAAGGGAGTGCCGGCACCCCTTAGAATTTTAACATCCTATGGTGGAACCATGTCCCCTTACCATAAATCTCTTATAACTACAATGGTTTCTGGTCCTATTGGTGGAGTAATAGGTAGTAAATTTATTGCAGAGAAGTATGGGATTAAAAACTTGGTCGGCAGCGATGTAGGCGGTACAAGCTTTGATGTGGCTCTAACAATGGAAAAATATGTGCCCACGAAATGGGAGTCTTCTCTTGGAAGGTTCATACTCAATATTCCAATGATAGCGCAAGATTCCATTGGGGCAGGAACAGGAATGTACGTTAGATACAATGGTATCTCGGAAAGATTAGAATTTGGACCTGAAAGCGCTGGGTATAAAATTGGAGTTTGCAACGAAAAATCTGGTGTTGAAACGGTTACCATGACTGATTGTAGCTTGATTTTGGGATATCTCAATCCAGATAATTTTTTAGGCGGTAAAATTCCATTAAATAAAGATAAAGCGCTTAAATGCATCAAAGAACAACTTGCAGAACCCTTAAATATTGATCCCTATAGCACAGCGAGAGGTGCTTTAGATTTGATTGAGATCAACATGAAAAACCATTTGAATGGCATGATACAAGGGCTAGGATTCAGACCAGAGAACTATTCTTTAATATCTTACGGAGGTGGAGGGCCGCTCCATGTGGCGGGATATGTACGCGAGCTAAAATTCCAAGATATTTTGATTCCAGAATGGGCTCCTGCATTCTCAGCCTTTGGATGCGCGTGTGCTGATCATTCCTATAGACACGAGAAAACAATGGATTTAATAATGCCGCCTGACGGTGCCATGAATACATTTGTGGCTTCCGTGCTCAATTCTACATGGGCCCAATTAAAAAGTGATATTGCCAAGGAGTTCGAAGCCGAAGGAAGAGACCCTAATGAGATGGAATTTAAGCCTTCTCTCAGATTACAGTATTTTGGCATGTTGGACGATTTAAAGGTGCAATCACATACTGAGGAGCTGGCATTCTCGTTCTTGGAGGATGTCCAACGCTATGGTTCAGAGGATCTAATAGAAATCACGAAAAGATATAATGAACTTTTTGAACGAGTTTTCCGTAGGGGCACATCGAGTCCCGAGCTTGGTTATCATGTTACCAAAGCGATTGGAACGGGAGTATTACCCGTGCCTAAACCTCGATTAACAGAACACGAGGAAGTCGGTGAAAAACCTAACGATGAGGCTTTGAAAGAAAGTAGAGAGATTTTCTGGGAAAAAAGTTGGCATGATGCTTCAATCTGGGAAATGAGTTTACTTAAAAGTGGAAATATAGTTAACGGTCCCGCAGTTATAGAAGCTCCAGCAACTACATTGTTGGTTCCGCCAGGTTATAAAGTAAAATTAGATAAACACAGAATATTTCACATGGAGGTATCAAAAAATGTCTAATAAACCATTAGAATGGAATGGAAAAACATTACATGATATGCTTGAAGAGAGCGAGAAGATATTCAGTGATACTGGAAGTTATTATGGAATTGAAAAACTCGCTTTAAAAGAAGGAGACCCTTTTAGATACGAACGTGCTTACGCAAGCCTTAGAGGCGCTTTAGTATCGGCCAGAGAGACGGCACTACATATTGCTGCGAGCCCCATAGTAAAAGAAATTCCGTGTTGATTTAAATTTAAATAGAGTATTTTGATAGATTTTTTTTCGATAAAAAATCTTATTTTTTTTATGTTTCTACTTCAATAAATTTCTCAATATTGCAGACACTTCTTATAGCACCATTCGAATCACTCATCCTCCTTAAGGCTCTTGTCAATGCTTCTTTAAATTCGTTAAATGATTTAAAAAAACCATTATATACTACTTCTTCCTTGATAAGGAACCAAACTTGCTCAATTTCGCTTAATTCAGG
>JAUXAJ010000082.1 GCA_030620005.1 Promethearchaeota archaeon
CTTTATGAACAAGACCATCATTTTCTGCTTCTATTAAAACTTTTTTCGCTTCCTCTTTGGATATTGGTTTGCCAAAACCATGTTCAATAAAATAGCGACCTATATGCCCAAAATGTAAGCATCTAAATTGATCTTTTGTCATTTTACAAGGATCACCTAAAAGCTCCTTTTGGAACTTACAAGGACATTGGGATAATGAGATGGTATCATATCGATCAATAATTTTAGAGGCTTCATAAAAAGGTAACGTTTCTTCTTGTGGAATAATAAGCTCCTTATCAATTGGTACTATCCTTGTAAAAGCGGGCATTTCATTTTCGAACAAAGCTAACATTGTCTCATAGTTTTTTTGGGTTAATTCCATCGCGTCTTCAAGTATTTTATCATAAATTTTCGCGAGTTTCTTCCTTTTCTCCGTGGTGCCTTTTTTAACTAAAGAATATTCGAATATATCGGGGATTGGCGCCAATAGATGGTATTCCATAATATCAGAATCTTCATTAGGCATATCTAAAATAATTCCTTCATCCATTAAAGAATTTAGCATTGCTTTTAGATCTCTATCTTCCATCCCTGTTTTTTCTTTTAATTTAGCAAATGTCAAGATGGGATTTCTGAAATTCAAGAGGAATTTTACTTGTTCTTTATTTAATAGAGTCTTTAATAGCTTAATCATTGTATCATTGGGTTGAAATAGAGGATTACCGCTGACTCTAACTATTATTTTTGCCACTTTTTGCCACACTTTTTCCGACATTTTAAAAAAACCTTTTTTACTAAGTAAATTATAAAATTATTCAAATCACATAAAGTAATCTAATCTTTAAAAGTTACGCTGGTACTAAATCAAGAACCCCCATAAAGCAAGCGTTAAAAGTTTCATAATCTTGGCGGAGCGTTCAGTATTTTTTTGGGCGCCTTCTTCCACCACTACCTCTTATTCTTCGTCTTCTTTCTCGAAAGGTCTACTTTCTAATTTTGTCTTGTTTTATTAAATAAAGATTATTTTTTAACATGATTTTTATTCTTATTCTTGCCTGCGACCTTGATTTCATCGATAATTGCTTTTAACGAAGTCCCATTATCGTTCATGATATTATTTTCTATAAACGTACCCATGACAATGATGTCTGCACCGGCTTCGATAAGTTCTCTCGCATCTTCTTCATTATTTACTCCACCCCCCGCAATGATTGGAATTGATAAAACTTTTGAGCACATGTTAATATGTTCAGGGGGAATTCTTTCGCCTCCAGAACCTGCTTCCAAATATATGAGTTTAAAGCCAAACATTTCAGCAGCTAAGGCGTACGCCGCAGTTAATTTTGGTTTTTTTCTAGGAAGGAGTTTTGCGTCACCGATCCACCCTGCTGAAGCGCCAGGTTCAATAATTAAATATCCCATTGAGATATATTCAAGATTAGCCATTTTTATCAGGTAAGAGGCTAACGCTTGCTGGCCAATTATGAAGTATGGCGTATTAGAATTCAGCAGCGACATGAAAAAGATAGCGTCTGCGTTTTGAGAGATATTACTAATACCTCCCGGAAAAATTATGATTGGTATTTCAACATTTTTCTTAATTAACTCTATAGTTTTATCAACATACGATTGGGAAAACGCAGTGGAACCTCCAACTAAAATTGCGTCCGTCCCAGCGAGTTCCGCGTATTTTGCCATTTTTGCAGCCTTCATAGGGCTCTGTTGGAGCGGATCGGGATCTATTAACGAAAAATGAAGCGCTCCATCAATGTTTAATTTATCAATTATGTATTCGTAAGTCTTACTTTTTGAATCAAGCATGATTTTAACCATTATTTTCACTTCTTCACGTTATTTTTCTTTTTTTTATTAATAATCATTTTTTTGATTTTATCGTAAATTTGAATAACTTCGTTTTTCCAATCTTCAAATTTACTAATTTCGAGGGGGAACTTTTTGTAAAGATTTGAAATTTCATTCATCTTAATCCTAAGAAAATTTAAATCTAATAATAAATCAGGACGGGTTATTCCTTTAAAAGCCTTAATTACCATGCCAACCAACGATAAATGCACGCCTCCCGTTGAGGCTACTTCCAAAATTTCTTCTCCTGTTAATAAACCTTTTTCTAAAACAAAGTTTAAATCAGCGTTCGATAATACTTGTAACACCATTCTCAACAAGTCTAAAGAAGCAAACTCGTATCCAAAACCCGTCATTACTTTATAATTATAATCCCATAACTTCTCAATTGAGTAATCACCGTCTTCAATGGCAGTGGCAACCGTACTTGCAGCAAAATATCCTCCTCTCATGGAAGGATCAATTCCACCACCGTGAAGTGGATTAACTTGACAGCCAGCATCTCCAACAAATAGAATACCACCATCAGCGCAAGACCATAAGGGTCTACGAACAGGAACGACACCACCACCGCTGGATATTATTTCAATATTAGAACTTTTGATGAAATTATTAAATGCATGTTTTTGATAAAACTCCTTTACTTTTCCCTTGTAGTCCACGAATACACCTAATCCAATATTAACAGATTCTAAATCTTTTGGAAAATACCATATATAACCCCCTGGAGCTTTTTCTTGATCGAGAATGATTGTAATGTATTCTGGATCTTTTACTTGTTGATCGTTATTTAGAAATTTTACGATTTCTCTATAACATAAAATTGAGTCCGACCCTGGAATTTCTTTTTCGATTATTGAACTTTTTAGCTTCTTTCTTAAAGGGGAGTAAAAACCGCTCGCATCAATCACTACTTTCGCATTAAGATCCACCTTCTCCCCGTCTTTTAATTTAACTTTTATTCCATTTACAATTCCATTGCTGTAGGATAGGTCCAAGACCATTGTATCATCTAAAAATTGTTTAACTCCCGCGTCAAGTGCTTCGTTTAATAACCTTTGTCCAAATTCAACCCTATTGACAACATATCCTGCTTGCTTGGGATCTAATAAAGTAAGGCATTTTTTAAGATTAGGAGAATATAATTTAGCTCCCTTGATATAGCACGACAATTCTTCAGCTTTAGGATGATTAATACCTAAGAAATTGAAGATCTCTGTGCCCACCGCATCTCCACATATTTTCTCTCCAATTTTACCTTTATCTTTTCTGTCTATAAGACAGACATCCAATCCTTTCTGGGAAGCAAATCTTGCCGCAGTAGAACCTCCTGTTCCAGCACCAACAACGATTACATCAAAAGACATTTCCATGATTTCCAACTTTATTATTATCCGTCTCGATTATTGCTTTGAGAAAATAGATTAAAAGCGTTTTATTGAATAATATCATTAGAAGTTAAAAGAACTCTAATTATATAATTAAAATAATTTAACCAATTTAAAGAAAATAGATTAGAAACGTATTATCAAACTTTAATAGTATTAGAAATAGGTAAAACTTTTAAAGTGATTTGTATGCGAAATTATCTGATTTCAAGAATGTCAAAATTTAATCTTAAGTATTAAAACGATTTCTTTAACCTTATATAAAAATAAAAATAAAAATTTTAGAATTTAAAGAGTCATTATTGTCAAAATGTAAATTATCAGAGTAGAAATAATAGGGACTGTTAAATCGTCGTATGTACTTGGAGAAATTATCTCAATTAGAGCGGCTATTAAGCTAGTAATGAACGAATACAATAAAATGATTTCAAGGGTCAAAGGCGCTTGCAAATTCGGAATGAGTAAACCAAAGATCGAAAAGGACAGAAAACACAGCAAAAAGGCAGAGAAAAAGAAAGCTAATGAACCTTCCAGAGTTCTTTTTGAATTTGTCCAAGATAAGCTTATACTCCTTTTTCCCCAGCGCTTTCCAACTACAGAAGCAAGCGTGTCAGAAACGATCATGATTAAAATTCCCGCTATGGGAAAATAAAATTGATCTGGAGCAAAAAGCGCAAATATAAAGACTAAGAATGTAATTGATATGCAATAGAATAGCGGGCCCATCAGACGTCCAGATTTTTCCTCTTGTTCTTCTCCAATAGAGTCGTATAAATCCTTCAATAATTTAACTTTGCTGTCTTTTTCACTAAAAAAAACTAGAACTGTTAAACTTCCAGCAATTATTGCCGACCAAAACGGCCAAACGAAAAACGGTGCAGACAAAGCGGCAAGTCCAGCAAGCGAGTGAACGATTTTTCTAGCCGTAAATTTAGAAATCTTGTCTTTCTTTTTTAATATCAGAGGAGTAAGGATCGTTATAAACACATAGACGAACGTGAGCAACACAACAATGATATCGCTAATAAAATTGTCGAAAGTGTATTGATATAAAGCCATTCTTCTTTTCATCAAATTTTAGTAGTTAATTATTTGATATCATCTACTTTTCAATAAAAAGAATTGCATAATGTTCATGATTATAATATTTAATAATATTAAGAGTATTATTCTTTAATTCTCCCTTTTATTTGATAATTCTTTCCTTTATTTAGGGAGTACTGGTTTAAAATTAAAAAAAAAAGATTTATAAAAAAGATTTAAGAGTTTAAAAATATATAAAATTAAGTGAGTTATTTCGCGTAAAAAATTATTTCAAGGAATAAAATCATGGAAAAGAAAAGAAAAAGATCAAGAGCACGTGCGCCGGAGAAAAAAGCAAAGCAATTCGAACAAATTTTAGACACGGGTAAAGAATTATTTGTAAAATATGGCACCCACGGATTTAGTCTGCGAGCCTTGGCAAAGCAACTGGACATGTCGCAAACGAACCTTTATAATTACGTTGAGAGCAAGAGAGAACTCTGGATTGCTATAAGAAAAAGATATTATACCGAATTTCTTAATGGAATTTCTAATATTATAGATAATCATGAAGGAAAAAACATTGGTCTATTTTTAAAGTTGTCAGAATATTATTTAGAACACGCTAGTCAGGATTACAAGCGTTTTTTAATGATGTATTCGATTTTGGCTCCACCATCTAAGAAAGTTGGCCCATTAGAGCAAGCTTACGAACCGTTTCAGTTGATGAGAAGAGTATTTAACTTATTTCAGCGAGCAATCGATGTTAACGAATTTAAACAAGAAGAAGCAGTTGAGCGTATTTACTATTTTTATGGATTGCTTTTTGGCGCAGCCAAGGTTGAAGCCGATCTCAAATTAAGCGCAAAAATTACAGAACCAATCAGGGTCGATTCTAAAGACTTTCCAGCCCTCGAATTTAGAAAATACGTGCTGAAACGAATTCGAAAGTTTCTTGAAGAAATGTCTGTTTGATTCGAAATAACATGATTTTTTGAAAATTCAGTTCTTAACACCCAGGAACTTGAATAAATAATATTGTAAGAGAATAATTCACATGAAAATTTTTAATCTTAACTATATTAAAGAGATTATTGTTGTTATTTCATCTTAACTCGTAAGCTGTTGAGAGCAGGTTTAAATTAAAAATGTTGAGAATAGGTCTAATCGGAACAGGTGAGATATCAGAATTAAATTATCTCGGCTATTATTATTCTCCCGATGCTGAAATAGTTGCCGTTGCTAACATTGATAAGAATGAAGCAATAGAGAAATTAAATAAGTGGGGTCTAAGAACTACCAAGATTTACACTGATTACAAGAAGATGATCGATAAGGAAGATCTTGACGTGGTTGAGATATTAACACCACACCACTTACATTTCCCGATGGCAGAATATGCTGCTAGAGCTGGCGTGCCTGGAATTTGCGTGCAAAAGCCATTAGCTCACACCATTACGGAATGCGAAAAAATAATTCAGGTTTGTAAGGAAGAAAATGTAAAACTGAAATCGTTTGAAAATTTTCGTTTTTATCCACCCTATTTAAAAGCGAAAGAATTGCTCGACCAAGGGATTATAGGAGAACCCTTAAATTTTAGGATTAATACACTTGAAACGGCAGGACCAGGTTGGCCGCGGAAACTTAGCTCCTTACAATGGAGAATTCAAATGGAAAAGTGTGGCGGGGGTCCAATGATATACGATGATGGAATTCACAAATTTTCCGTGGCATTATGGCTAATGAACCAAGAACGAGTCGAAAAAGTCCATGCGTGGATCGATTTTTTTTCGGGAGCAATAGATAGTCCTGCAATTATTTTTTGGAAATACCCAAGTAAAAATCCCGACGATCCGCCTAAATATGGCTCGATGGAGTTTTCAATGGCGTCGAATTTATATTATCCTTCAAATTATTACGATTGTGACGAATTTATTGAGATATCTGGTACAAAAGGCATGATGTGGTTGAATCAATCGACGGCAGGAGGGAATTTCTTATCAAAAACACCTCAATATCCTCCCATTGTCGTATATGTAGATGGAGAAGTTAGGACATTTGGAGAAGATTTGCCGCGAGATTGGAAATATTCCTTCATTAATTCTACAGAACATTTTATTGAAGTAATGAAAAGTGGGCGCGGAGAGCCGATTTATACTGGTGAACAAGGGAAAAACCTCTGTATCTTTGCAAAAATGCCATACATCTCCAATCAGCGTGGAAGCGCCGTTTATTGGGAAGATATTACTCCAGATAACGAAGAGATAGGGTCTTGCGTGGTTGAAAAACCTCCAGCTGCATTAGGAAAAGGACTGATCAAATTCAATCTTAGAAAAAAAAAAGACATGAGAAAAGGTATAATGCAGGGTTTAAAACACGAAAAATTTGAATATAATTTCGAAGAATAATAACTTCTTTACTTTCCCTTGAATAAAGTACAATTTCTAATTTTCAATTTGAAATCAAGTTCAATTGAAATATATTCTTAAAATATTTAAGTTTTAAATTATAAGATTGAAATAGTATTATTTTTTAAATCTTTATGTTGAAAAAATCACAAATTTGAAAAGTTGATATAATGAATATATTATTAAATCCTAAGAAACACACTCGCTATTATCCCGATGATCGTTCGAGAGAAATAATGCTTAAGACGATTGAGTTTTTTGAAAAAAAAGGTTTAGCAAAAATCAAGGAAGACGACCGCAATAACACTTGGTACCGTAATTTTCTTGATTTTATTAAGGAAAATAAAATTTTTGCGCAGCTTCTAACGCCTACTCAATACGGAGAAGATGAAAATTACCGATGGGATACTTGGCGTAATTGCGAGTTTAACGAAATCCTCGGATTCTACGGCATTGGCTACTGGTATACATGGCAGGTAACAATTTTGGGGCTTGGACCAATTTGGATGAGTAAAAATGAGATTGCTAAAAAGAAAGCCGCTAAATTACTTAATGAAGGAGCGATATTTGCATTTGGTCTTTCGGAGCAAGCCCACGGTGCGGACATTTATGCAACGGAGATGGCTCTCACCCCTCAAGATGATGGAACTTACAAAGCGAATGGAGTAAAATATTACATTGGAAATGGGAACGAAGCAGAAATGGTTTCTAATTTTGGTAAATTTGCCGATAAGGATGGAAAGATACCCCCTTATGACATGAAGAACAAAGAACAGTATGCATTCTTTATTGCGAATTACAAGCATAAAAACTATGAATTGATACAAAATGTAGTTAGTCACCAGAATTACGTTTCTCAATATGCTTTAAATGATTATCCAATTACTGAAGACGAGATTCTTTCTAAAGGAGAAGAAGCGTGGAATGCTTCGCTTAATATTGTCAATGTAGGCAAGTATAATTTAGGATGGGGTTCCATTGGAATCTGCACGCACGCGTTTTATGAAGCAATCCATCACGCCGCCTACCGAAGGCTTTATAACATGTATGTCACCGATTTTCAACATGTTAAACAGAGTTTCGTGGATGCTTACGCGCGATTAACAGCCATGAAGCTTTTTGGATTGAGAACTTGTGATTATATTCGTGTAGCTTCGGAAAAGGACCGCCGATATCTCCTCTATTCGCCTACGATGAAAATGAAAGCGACAACGCAAGGCGAGGAAGTGATAAATTTACTTTGGGACGTGATAGCTGCAAAAGGCTTCGAAAGGAACATGTATTTTGAAATGGCTGCGAAAGATATCCGATCATTTCCGAAACTGGAGGGCACGGTGCACGTGAACCTTGCATTGATTCTTAAGTTCATGATGAATTTTTTTATGAACCACAAAAAATACGAAGATGTGCCAAGGCAAGACCAAGTTGGAGACGACAAATTCCTTTTCAACCAAGGGCCAACTCGAGGTTTATCAAAAATTCGCTTTCACGATTGGAAACTGGCCTTTGAAAGATATGATTTACCTAATGTTAAAATTTTCTTGGAACAAGTACAAATTTTCCAAGAGCTTGGAGCAAAAGCACCACCAAGTTCTAAACAAATGAAGGATTTGGATTTCATGCTTTCAGGAATTGGAGAGCTGTTTGCACTAATCGTTTATTCGCACTTAGTCATTGAAAACGCTTCTATCTACGATATAGATAAAGATACAGTAGATCAGATTTTTGATTTTTTAGTTAGGGATTTCTCGAAATATGCACTAGACCTATATCATAAGTCAGGCACTACACAGGTGCAAATGGAAATGTGTTTAAAAATGATCAAAAAGCCCAATGTCGATATGGAGCGATTTAATAGGGTTTGGAAAATCGTGCATTCGTTGAAAGACGCCTATAAGATGAACGATTGAGAAATGGGAGAAAAAAATTCATAAAAATCTATCATAGCGATTTTTATTTTTTTACTATTTAAAGAGTTTTTTATCGCTCCCGAATAAATCAATGGTTTCAAGATTTGTGAGTTTCATTTTTAATTCTCTCAAAAAGCTGTTCTTCTTATTGTTTCACATTTATAGTATCAAAATTTCTTAAAATATTTAAGTTTTGAATTATAAGATTGAAATAGTATATTCAATATTATTAGTAAGATTAATATAAAAAATTAGTATAGACATATGGAGATGCATTTAATGAGTGAAATTAAAATAAATTGGCAAGGACATGTGAAAAAATATCAAGCCGCAATGGAGGAGCTTAACCTCGATTTTTGCGTGCTTACTCGCGTGAAATCAATAACTTACCTTGCAGGGTGTTTCGTCCCCTGGAAGAGTGCCATATTTTTACCAAAAGAAGGTGCAGGAGAACCCGTGCTATTTACCGTGTTATTAGATGTAGAACGAGTTAAAGCAGAAGGAGTCCTCGATACTCAAGGCTGGGGACCAATGAAAGGATTCTACTGGGAAAAGAATATTCAAAAAGCGGCAAAGAAGGCGGGATTATACAAGCCAAAAGGGCCTCCTCCAAGAATCGGAGTTGAACTCGGTTTAGACATTTGCGTGACAGGAACAATGCTCTCGTATACGGAGTCAGAACTCTTAAAAAAGGTATTCCCAGGTTGTACATTAGAGGATTTTAATGGGAAAACAGAAAGGATACAATTCATTAAAGAACCCGAAGAAATCGCCATGTTGCGAAAAGCCAGTGAAATAACGGATGTTGGCCAGGAAGTGGTAAAAAAAACCTTAAGTGAGCGCCCTCCAGGCAAAGTCTTTACGGAAAACGAAATTGCTGGAATAGGAACTCTAGCAATGAGGAAAGCGGGCAGTAATTACGAATGGACTTTCACGGGAAACCAAGAGATTGGATCAGGGTATCGAGCAAGTTGGACTTTTAATGGCTGTACACCGGCAACGAATAAACAAGTGAACGAGGGAGAATCCTTATTAGTAGATTTACATAGCGAATATGGATGTTACCTAGGGGATTTGAGCCATAATTATATTCTTGGTAATTGTCCGCCTGAATTAAAGGCGTTCAACGATGTATACGAGCAATTGTGTTACGCGCTCATAGATAACATGTATCCAGGAAATACATTCGAGAATTGCTACCAAGAAGTAAGGAAAGTTGCCGATAAGGCAGGATACGCCAACGATTTATTCTTTGGATTGGGGCACGGAATTGGATGTATAGGGAACGAATCATGGCCAGTTGTTGTACCTGGGAAAGAATGGGGCCCAATGGTGTTTGAGGAAAACATGGTAGAAATAGCTGCTGTTGTTTTCAATCGTCCTGGACTTGGAGGGTTGCGACTGGAGTCACCTACCCTTGTTACCAGTAAAGGGGCAGAAGTCCTCCCTAAAACACCGTTTGAAGTGGATTATATTTAAACTTTTTTTATTTTCATTCTTGAGATTTAATATATTGGCATTAAACGCGTGATCCCTCATCAGTAATTCATAACATTTACTTCTTAAAAGTTCCACTTTTTTTAAATAACAAAAGTAAAGTGAATTTAAATTTCATTAAGTTTTAATCAAATCTTCTCTTAAGTTTGAGTCATGTTTTTAAAGAAAAAAATCAATATAATATTATTTCCAAAGTTTTAAATAAAAGGTGTTAATTATGACGATAAAAAACTATATAAAATCTAACAAAAAACGAGCGGGAATCATAATAAGCATTATAATAATTATTATTGGCGTCGTTCCCTTGTATTTTCTCATGTATCAAGCAGATCCCGAACATCCATATACGGTGGAACAAATAACTTTAACTACAGAGGATAATGTTACACTTTTAGCAGTTGTATATACACCCCAAGCGGAAGCTTCTCAGCCACATCCTGGTGTCGTTGTAGCACATGGATATTGTGGTAATAAGATGCACATGGCTCCAACATGCATAGAACTTGTCAAACGAGGCTTTACAGCAATTGCGCTCGATTTTCGAGGTCATGGCTCGTCTGGAGGCGGTCTAGATCGTGATAATGGATTACTAATGGATATGGAAGCTGCAGTGGCATATCTTGAAACTTATAAAAATGTAAACAAAATTGGCTTGGTAGGACATTCAATGGGTGGAGGTGCCATTCGACAATATGCTAACGCTCATCGAAGTAAAGTTACAGCAATGGTATCAATGGGGTCTTCAACGGGCTCAGGTGATTATCCAAACTTGTTAATGACAGAAGGTTTATTAGAGCAAACTACCACGCCAGCAAAAGTTCTGGCTGAATTTAGATCGTATACTGGGAACCCTAATGCGCAAGCGGACATAGTATATGGAAATTTTGGAGATGGTAGTGCGACCAAACTGATTTTTGGACCTACTTCCGAGCATATTTACGAGCCAAAGGAACCCACGATACTTTATGAAATGGTTCGATGGTTTGAACTAGCTTTTAATGGCGTAGATCCAACTGACATTACGATAACGGTCTCATATTCCCATTCTTTCCATATTTGGACATTGCACGGCCTAGTTGCTCTTATATTCGTATTGATAGTATACATGAGCAATTATATTTTTAAAGGCAAACAGATAGTTTATCCAGAAATAGAAATTAAAGAAGAAAGATCAATGGTTAAATTGATTTTGTTATATTTCGCTATTGCTTCTATATTTAGTTTGGTATTTTCACAAGTATCTGGTGATCTATTTAGTAAGGTATTAACAATTTCTGCTGGAGATCAATTATTTGCTCTTATGTTCGGCGCAGCAATGGGAAACTTGTTGATATTGATTATCTTATCAGCTCGAAAAAGAAATGGTGGTTTAAAAGATCTGGAAGCAAAATTCAAGGAGATGTGCTCAACAAATTACGGGAGATCATTCATTTACGGGATTGCTTGTGCCATTTTAAGCATTGTTTTGATCGCTTTTATAACCCAATGGACTTCAAATGCGGCATTTTTAACGGTTAATGAGTTCGGAACGGTGTTAGCGATGACAATTCTCTTCTTTCCCTTTTTGTTCATTAAAGAATTTTATTTCAGGATGCTTCACGGATACTTGAAAATTGATCGTTCCAAGACTAAAGATAGGCTTAAAGAATACTTCGTCATGACAGGCGTTTCTGTCTTCAATGAGGCCTTTATTTTTATTATAATACTTTTACTCACTTGGGGCGGTGGGCTAGCGCTCAATATGACCGTCATGCTATTTTACACGATTATCCAACAAGTGCTGGTAACATGGGTTTACATGCACTCCGGACGGAACATTTTAGGTTCAACCGTTTTCTTATCGATATTAGTTTCGTGGATGTTTGTAGCCTTCTTTCCATTCCTTTAAATGGAAAATAAATCTTAATCTATTTTTTTTATTTTGACTTTTTTCTTATAGGACACGCTTCAATGCAAGCGTTACACCAGATCGAAGTATAATCAGATATTTTTCTCAGGTTAGAAAGATTATATGGGTGGTTCATAGTTGAGGAAAAAATGTACAAATCTGGACAGTACTTAAAGTTTCAAGTCTTTAAAAACAATTTTTTAATCCACTTAGGTAAAACAAAGCTAGCATAAAAGCAAAAAGCACTAGCCAATATTATTAATCGTGGGATTAAAATGGTTACTGCGGTAAAATCAACGGACGAGTCCAAGAATGCTCCACCGACATATAGTAGAAAAGCAATGAGGAGAAGCTTACCTCTCAAGATGTGCTCTGGGTTATTAGACTTTAAAGAAGCACGAGCTATTAACATGCCTGTTACGAAAACGATAATTAAACTAATCAGAATGTAAATGAGTACAAGTGAAGAATAATCAGCGTTAACGGGTGTGACCAATTCACCGAGTTGAGACGAATTTGTGAAGAATATGTACAGAAAGACAATTTCAAAGACCGCTTCAAAAATGAAAAAGAATCCAAATAGTTTTTTTTTAATTTCCCCGTATAATAGTTTAGAAAACGCCGCAATCCAAATAATTGAGGTGATTGGAAGTAGAGTAATGGCTACTAAGAAGTAGGTTTCAAACGATATGCCTTCGCCGTTATTAAAAAGCGCTACAATGAATGAAATTGCACTCCCGTACCAAGGTTCCGCTAATAAAATCCAAGTACACCCTACTAAAAGATACGTGATATCTTTCAACTCCCGGTATCTGAGAGCAATTCTTAGGCCAACTAATGCGTAAATTACGATAATAATGTTGCTAAATATTCCATTTGTTATTTCAAGGGGTCCAAATACCATGAGAATTACATCTTTCTTTTTATAATAAATTAGAACGTGTGTTATAAAACTAATAGAATTGAATGAAAATAATTTATTAAAAAGTAATAGATATATAAATATTTCTAAATAGTTAAACTAGAAAAATGTAATTAAACTAAAAGCTCAATTTAAAACGAAAAAATCAAAAAATTTAGGAAATAAGAATCTTAATGAAAAGTCCTAATATATTATGAGTTGGTATAACAAAAAAAAGTGCTACAAGGTCTGAACCAAAAATGTTGCTTGCGAGAAAAATAAAAAGAAGATGATTTATTGAATAAATCATTAATAATTAAAAAAAAAATGAATAATAAAATCATCTAATAAATAATAAAATAAAATGAAGGTGATACTAAAATTTGTCAAGAATAAAACCAGCATGGTACGAAGCAGACATAATTAAAGAGAGCATGAGTAATATGGGTGGGAGAGCAGTTCGAGGTGTCATGTCGAATTATTTTTCATCCCGGATATATACTGGAAAAATGGGCTTGCTTCAAGTTACGAATTATTTGGAAGCGCGATTTGATGAAGAGGAGAGAAGAGCATTAATCATTTGTGATGATTTTACACAAAGATATGCTAAGAAAGTCACGGATTTCTTGGATACCATTAACATGGTGTGGAAAATATGGCCAAATGTCATACCTGAAGTTCCTTTTTCTACAATTGAAGAAGGAGCTAAAGCATGTGAGGAATTTAAACCGACTGTGATTTTCACGATTGGGGGAGGTTCCGTCATGGACGCCTGTAAGATGATCATGATTAAATATGAAAGGCCTGATGTGAATCTCTTAATGATATTACCCTTTTTTGGATCTTTAGGATTACGAAAAAAGGTAAAATTGTGGATTGCGATATTTACTACCTCTGGAACTGGTGCTGAAGTCACTTAAGCAGCAGTTATCACGGATATTGATAGAGATCCTCCAAAAAAAATTGAGGTTCTGAGTGACGAGATATTTTCTGATATCGTTATCTTGGATACCGATTTCGTGAAGGATATGCCCCCATTATTAACAATGGGTTCAGGGCTCGACGCTCTTGCCCATGCTGTGGGAAATTAATGCTTGATATCCATGCATAAACTCAAGGCTATGTTTCAAATTGGGGCACGCCCTATATTGATGCCGTTAATCTAATGGCAATAAAAGAGACTCTTAAATATCTTCCTAGAGCCTATAAGTATGGTGCGAAAGATTTAGAAGCACGATCACACATGCAAATGGCTTCATTGATGGCAGGTATAGGATTTGGGAATACCATAACAGGAATAGACCACTCTTTAGGACATAGTTGCGGAAAAATCTTCAAAGTTCACCACGGAATTTGCGTAGCATTATTCTTACCTTATTCCATTCAATTTCAAAAAAGCGTGACCGATAGGTGGCAAGATTTATGCCCGCTTTTCGGAATAACCATAGAAAATAAGGAGAGAGATGAGTTATTTAAAGAATTCATTCAAGCTCTTAGAGAATTCATGCATTCTTTAGATGGTCCTACCCGTGTAAAAGATTTAAAACATCCTATAATAACAAAAGAAGAATATTTTGAAAAATTAGATATATTAGCTGAATATGCAGATAATGATGCCGTATCTCTAACATCTTATCGTCCTATCAATAAAGAACTCTATAAAAAAATATATGAATACGCGTGGGATGGTCGAGAAATTGATTTCTAATAAAAAAAATGAGGTATGAAAAGATGAGTGCAAATTTAATAGGTTATAATGGTAAGATTGCTTTCGTAAATTTAAATGATGAGAAAGTGGATGTTAAGGATCTTGATCCGAATATCGCAAGAGATTATCTTGGAGGGACTGGATTAAGTGCTAAGATCATTTATGATTTGCTATCAGAAGAAGATTACAATACGCTTAAAAAGGACCCCTTTTCGGAGATTAATCCTTTAATTTTTGCAACGGGTCCAGTAACGGGAACGATTAGACCTTCATCAGGGCGATATTCGGTTTCAGGGATATCTCCTTTGACAGGTATATGGGGTGAAGGCACATCAGGTGGTACATTTTGCATTTCCTTGCGCAACAGTGGTTTTGATGCAATTGTCATTACCGGGAAGGCAAAAAACCCTCTTTACTTATATATCAATGATGGGAACATTGAATTCAAGGATGCCAGTAAAATACATGGGAAAGATTGCTATGAGGCTCAGAAATTAATTAAAGAAGAATTAAATAGCGAAAAAGTGAAAGTTGCAACCATAGGAATTGCAGGCGAAAATTTAGTAAAATATGCCGGAATCATTAACGATGAAGGAAGAGCTATTGGACGATGTGGTTTAGGTGCTCTCATGGGTTCAAAAAATCTCAAAGCTCTAGCAATTCACGGAACTAAAAGAGTAAAAATAGCTGATCCAGAAATTGGTAAAAAAATATTGAAAGAAGCTGAAGCTAGGGATAAAAAATTGTTTCTTAAAAAAGCTGTAGCCAATGTCTTTCATCTTTATGGAACTAATTCATATCTTGATATTGGAATGGTTTTGGGCGATACTCCAGGGTATTATTTTACAAATACAGAATATTTAGCAGAAAAATTGACTGGAAAAACATTAAAAGAACTCTTTCCTGTTTTTAATTATGGATGTGCAGGTTGCACGTTGCAATGTGGTAAATCAACAATCATAGAAGTTGATGGAAAAGAAATTGAGGTAGATGGTCCCGAATATGAATCCGTAGCAGCATTTGGTCCCATGGTTGGCGTTTTTGATCCTGTAACTGTTATATTATCAAATCATAAATGTAACGTTTATGGATTTGATACGATTTCGGGAGGTGTCAGCATCTCATTTTTAATTTATTTAGTGGAAAATAATCTTGGAATCGAGAAAATAAAACCACACCTAAAAGATATAAAAATAGAAGATATTAAATGGGGAAACGGAGAATTAATTCTACAATTAATTGACAAGATCTCAAAAAGAGAGGGTATTGGTGATGTACTGGCAGAAGGCGTTAGAATCATGGCTGAGAAATTTGAAGTTGATCCTGAATTGGCAGCTCATGTGAAAGGCTTAGAGGTGCCCATGCATGACCCAAGAGCCTTCGAGGGACAAGCATTAAGTTACATGACGTGTTGTGTTGGCGCTAATCATGAGAAATGTGATTGGTTTAGTGCTGAAATTGGGAATATGGGATATAAAATATTACGTATTAAAGGTGGAGGTGGTGGCAAAAGGAGTATAGAACGACGAGAAAAGGGCGTGATGGCATTTCAAGATATTAGGGCTATTGATGACTCTGCTGTGAATTGTAATTTCAGAAATCCTGAACTAGAAGATATCATTGGATATATTAACGCAGCAACGGGATTTAACTACAATCGAAAATCATTATTAAAAGTTGGAGAGCGCATTAATACCATTAAAAGAGTCATCAGCTGTAAGTTAGGTATAACTAGAGCAGACGATAAATTAGCTGGGATAAATACTAAAGTCTTACAGAAAGGAAAAATCGCGGGAGTTACGCTTGATTTAAAGGATAATTTAAAACGATATTATAAGGAACGAAAATGGGATTGGGAAACAGGTGCGCCGACCCAAGAAAAACTAGATGAATTAGGAATATAATCTTCTATACTAATTTTTTTTTTTTTTTTAATTTAAAATTTTACTAGTGATATTTTATATTAATAATTTCAAGGGCAAAAATTTCATTAATTCATCCGAAATAAACTTATTTATATAAATTATTAATATGACAGAGCGGATGTTTTTCTGGCTCAGCTCATTTAAAATAAATCTTATAGAAATTTCCAATTTTTTATAAATAATTGTAAGGTTATATTTTAAGAAAATTTGCTTAAATTTTTTAAAAAAAAGACATTTTCATCTTAATAATCAATTTAATTCACAATTAAAAAAGGTTAAAATTTGATGTTTAATTGGAGAGAGATTTCTAAATTAAAAAAGCAATATAAATTTGGGGCATGTAACGGTGGATGGAAGTATGATTCTTATCCTGAACTTGAGTCCTTAGATGCGGGTAAATCTAT
>JAUXAJ010000148.1 GCA_030620005.1 Promethearchaeota archaeon
AATGCTAATAGGTTGGTTCCTTGTTTTAGAGGTTTTTCTAACAACATTTTCATGACATTATTTGCAATTAAACTGAGCCCGTACACATTAGATATATTCATGATGATAATGATACCCAGTTCATGTTCAGGCGCAATAATGATATTTGCGTGGTAATCAATTAAAGCTCCACTATGGCGAATTACTTGGATTCCATCAAATGTCGTACTTACCCAGCCCATAGCATAATTTGTATCTCCTTTAAAATCATCGGGTGGAGAATATAATTTTGACATGCTAGCAAATGTAAGAACAGGAGGAAAATTTCCATATCTCCCAACATTCAGTTGAGCAATCGCATATTTCGAAAGATCTTCAGCCGTGGTAATTATACTACTCGCGGACTTGTAAGCGGGATTAACTATATCGTTGCTCGGAACATGAAGCCCATAAAAAGTTCTATATCCAGTAGCTAATCCATTTTCGATGGCTTTATCTCGAGAAAAAGTGGAAAAACGCATATTTAACTTATCAAATATGTTTCGTTGAATATATTTCTCAAGGGCGATGCCGCTTCTGTTTTCGACGAGCAGGCCTAAAATTGCATAATTAGCGTTAGAATATTGAAATTTCGTTCCCGGAGCGCTCTGAAGGTCTTCCATATTCAGGTTCTTCACATATTCTTCCGAGGTTTCTATAACTCCATACAAATTCTTTAATCCCATTTCTGTTGATATGCCGCTTATTTGGTATAATAGGTGGAGAACGGAAATTTGAGCAGATTCACTTTCATTACTCGTTTTAAACCATGGGAGATAATCCTTTACTCTTGCATTTAACTGTATTTTTCCCGATTCGTGTAAATGTAAGATCGCCATTGCTGTAAATCCCTTGGTAATAGAGCCTATATATATGGGAGTTTGACCCGTCATTGGTGCACCAGTTTCGTCTTTTCTCCCAAAACCATTAGTATATATGATTCTCTTGTTTTTAATGATTCCGATAGACATGCCCGGGATGTGATAATTCGTGAGTTCTGATTCGAGATAAGCTTCTATCCTGTCAATTTTAGTTTGAGTAAATGAAAAACCATGGAATGGAATTATAGCTAGGATAATAAAGAGAATAATTAATAATACATGGTATATTTCTTTCTTTTTCATTGTTTTTGGTACAATTATTAGATTTTTATAAAAAACTTACTTTAAATCGTATAATGGATGAACTTTGAACGTATGAATTATTGTTCTACGGTCCTCTAATTTTACCGTTAAATAACTATTGATTGTAAACGGTTCCATTTTGTCTAAGATAAATTTGATTTTTTTTAACTTCTATTTAGTTAGTAGATTTTCATACTTTTATATTTTTCCTCCAAAGATATTTGGACAATTAAAATATATGAATTGTTATTAGTAATGTGAAATCAATAAATTCAAAAAACATAAATAAAAAATTAAAAACATTGGCAAATGTGAACAATCCAAACACGAAGACCATTACGAAGGTGCTTGAAAACGTGTTTAATTCATCAGGAGTTAATCCGGCAGAGCAAAAATGGGAATATTCAACAAAAGAAGGATTAAAATAGTAATTCCCCCTATTATAAAAGGATTTAAATAATTATCTTGAAGTTTTATTTTGGTTGTTGCCGCGTCTATTAAGAAAAAGACGATTGATAATAGGAAACCAAGAAAAACCGTCAATTCCCAGGACCAATTAGAAAGCCCCAAAAAGTTTGAGAACATGACTCCAAATATAGTGCATATAAAAGTAAAAAACACGCCTCCAACATACCCTTCAATGGATTTATCAGTTCCTTTCGGAAAATGGTGCTTTTTATCTGAGGCAATCAAGCCAAAAATGGTTGCCATGGCGTCCGCTACAGATGTAATTAAAATTACGATAAAAAAAATAGGAAATGAAAAAAATATGAATGGTCCAAAAGCGAAGACCATGACAGATGTGCTTGAAAATGTATTTAACTCATCGGGTGTTAATCCGGCAAAACACATTTTTATCGCATTTGGTGGCATGTAGCTAAAATCGAATAATCTTATTAAATCTTGTAGCAGAAAAGTTAAGGCAAAATCCATTCCTACAATAATTACTATGAATAAAGCGTAATCGCTCCAGGCATTACCAAGTAAATATTTAAAGCCGTGAGTAATGGCAATAATGCCTCCAATAACAGCAACGGGAAGGATATGCGTGATTTTTCTTTTTACTTGGCTTTTTTCCGGGTATTCCTTTAAAAAATTTTCACAGAAAGCATCGTAATTATTTTGTTCCTTTAAAAGTTCGGGGTTTTTAACTGTTCTCATTTTAGCTGAAAGTGCCCAAGCCAAGATTACTAACATCGTGCCGAAAATAAAAACGTTTCCTAAAAGCGTTAACTCGTCAATGGCACTTGATAAATATATTCCTGAGCGATAACCTCCTAACCATTCTATTATAATAGGATAATATAATCCAAAAGCGAACGTTAAAATGGCGTAAACAATTTCATTTATTCTTTTGAAATTATCTTTGCCTTCCAAATTCCAAGATCTAACAATATGTACAACCATTAAAATAGCAAAAATGATAATTAAAATCGTTACGGGCAAAAAAAAAATATGCCTTCACCTCAGTTTTTCTTAAATTAAGTCATATCTACATGCAAGTATTTTAAATGTTATCATGCCCGATTTAACCTAAATTTTTTCCAAGCACGATGTCAGTACTTTATTAAAAATATAGTTTATTGTAAATTAAAAAATTTGATGAGTCTTAGGATTTTAAATACAAAAATCAATACATTAATAATAAGGATAAAAATACAATTTTTTATTTATATGATTAGACAAATAGTAAATAATAATTTTAATAAAATATAAAAGGCACGAGATTATGATTATAAAGATTAACACGTTAGAAAGTACAATTGAAATATTCTACGAAAAATACATTCATCTTCACGGTTTTTTAAAATTGGAAGCAGAAGATAAAGGTAATAACGAAGAATATACCATTATTATTCAAATATTAAATGAACAAACAATTTCGGATTACATCCTAACTCGACAAAAGTTAAAAAATGTTCGGATGACTGATTACATAAAAGCAGAATTGGAATCCGAGCTACAATATGTAATTCAAGGTCGTCCAATTATTTGTACCGTAAGAAATAAAAAATCCAAGAAAGAGATTTCACACACTATTAATGTCTTTTTCTTAATTGAAGATCTCATGGAAAATGGCGTATTAAAACCTCATTTAATGAAGGTTTCTGAAATTCAAGACGACAAAGCAGATTATTTAGAACATATTTTCACTCCAGACGGGATTTTCATGGGGACTCTAGCGTCAGAGTCAAATGTAAAAGTATATTTTCCCTTTAAATATTTAATGTATCATTTCTTTATAGCTGGAGCAACAGGAACGGGAAAATCCAATCTAAATCAAGTATTCATCGATGGATTGCTCCAACATAACGCTAAAGTAATTTTGAATGGGAAGGGAACGAAAATATCAATGCTAGCAATAGACGTGCACGACGAATATTCATTAGGTTGTAATGATTTTGGAGTGAACGATATTGCTAAAGCTGTACAATTTAATAAGGATTTAATCGGAAAATGGTATTATCTTTATCCAAATAAAGGTTTACCACCTACACCTATTAAAAGCGTGGCTCAACCATGTGTCATTAATTATCAAGAGATTAAGCCTGAAGACTTATTTGCCACGGGAACTTTTAACGATTTGCAAGTTGGTGCAATTTATTCCGCTTATAACAATGATCAACAAAATTATATTGATAATTTATTGAAAGATGGCTACATGCCACCTGGAGGGCATAATGAAAAAACTATTGCTGCCATTCGAAGAAGGTTATACTGGCTACAATTATCAGACATGTTTCAATCTAACGCAAGGAGTAAACTGCCACATATTGTTAAAAAATTAGAAAAAGGAGGGTTAATCATTTTTAATGTCTCAATGATATCTGACTTAGAACAGTTTTTATTTAATAGCGTCTTGGCAAGAACATTATTTGATATTCGGAAAGCATTAAAATCGTCAACGGATATTTCTACGTTTGAGATTAAGTTAAAAAATAAATTACCCGAAAATTTCTACGATAATTACAAGACGAATTTACAAAAGATATACATCAAAAGTGGTAATGAAGTGAAGGACCCTACTGATATGCCAATCATAATTTTCACAATTGAAGAAGCTCCTTCCATACTCCGCCCAGAATTGATGAAATTCAGTAACGTCTTTAAAGACATTTCACGACAGGGTAGAAAATTTAATCTAGCGTTAGAAGTCATTTCACAACAATATTCTCCTATTGATGACACGATTTTATCAAACATGAATACCGTAATTAATTTACCGCTAAGATCCGAAAGAGAAAAAAGTCTAGCGGCAAGATCTTTGGGCGGAGGAATTCAGCAGAGCGATCTAGAATCTTTAACAGGAACTCGAGGGATTGCGCTGATTTCTGCTATTTGGTTAACAAACTTTCAAAAGTTGAAAATTCCTTTATACGATGACTATTTTGAAAAAACTTCTAAGGTGTTTTATGAAAATTTTGCCAAAAAAATGAAAAGTCAACGAATAGAACCTCCTCCAACTGGACTTCCTTAACTACTACTTAAAAAAAAAAAAAGGTGAAATACAATATCGTTTGATTTTGAACTCATATCACTAGAAAGATCAATGAATGAAAGGCCTGAGAGATCTATTGATCAAGAAATTAAAAAATTTAAAGAATATATTCAAGAAAGAAGGATTAAGTGGACTGAAGAAGAAAAAATTGAATTAGAAACTGATAAATTTGATAACGATGAGACCCTTAAAAACACAAATCTTCTTTTTAGTGAGATGAAGCATCAAATTTTTAACGATGATCTACATGATTACATTAAAAATGATTTTAAGATAATTGGTTTTGACGAGAGTTCAAACACTTTAAATGGAACTTATTCAAAACTGGCATTTTTTAAATTTGGAGAAGGACAAGTTTCCTTTAAAGATGGTAAATATTATAAAGAAAAGATCATGTATAAACCTATAAATACATATATCGAAGATAACGAGCATAAACTCATCATTTACAAGGTTGTCATTGAGAATTTTGTTAAAACCATAAAGAATGATTTTTATGTTGGAAGTATGAAGGATAAAATTGATGATTTAGAAGATTGGTACGAAAATACATATAAAAAAAAAATAGACGATCATATTAATGCCCACGATTATTACTATCCTTCCATGGGGCACATAATAGACAGAATTAGAACAGCAGACGAATGCTTGAAATCCATTATAAGAATAAAAAAAGAGAGTAACTGGGGAAAAAACAAGAACATTATTTTTCTGGGAGATGGAATTCAAATGTTTCGTCAGCATATTTTTCCACCTACAGCCTTTACTGAATTCTTTTATCGGTTCATTCAAACATACAATATTAATTACTATACATTTTCCAAAACTTGTAGATTAAGAGATGCCCAAGGAAACTTTATTTTGCCAATATGGGCCGAGATATTAGAAAATAAAAAATTTTTAGTTGAATTACCTGACCTTTCGATATATACAAAAAGTAAAGCATACTTAACAAGGATACAATCAGAAAGTTCTGCGTTAAGGTTTGATATTCCTGACAATTTAGATACAAAGAATGCGATTTACATTTTAAAAAATTTAATGCCATTTTCACCTCTTGGATATCCTTTGTGTCTTAGCGGAGCACATGAAGCAAGTACATTATTGCATTCAGAATATAACAAATTAGAAGCAAAGTTCCTTGAACTTCAAATTAATAAAAAGACAAAAAGATTTACTCAACAATGGAGACATCAAGTGTTGGGAGAATAACGACTCTAAAATTAAGGAGGTGCAAATAATAATTAAATTAATTCACATGGCTGATACACATCTCGGTTATAGGGCAAGAAAAGGCACAATAAATAAGTGGGCTATAGAAAATTACTCAAAACCTTATGAACAAGAAATTTACGATCTATTTCTAAAAGTAATGGACGATATTTCAAAGAAAGAAGATATCGATTTTATAGTTCATTGCGGAGACATGTTTCATGTACCTTCACAGAATAATTCTTACCCACCTCAGGAACCCGCAAGAAGAGTTTTAAAGCAAGGTTTAGACATATTTTTTAAGAATACAGATAATAAAGTTCCATTCATTTATATTGAAGGAAATCATGGTGTTTTTCGAGGTTATGAGTATACTCCCTTTGAATCAATTCTTAGTAATGAAGAATATCCAAATCTTTATTATTTTAAAGAACGAGACCTATTAAACGCCATAAAAAACAATAAACCGTTAATTCAAGAATTTAAAGAGAAGCAAGTGAGATTTTTCCTATTTCCTTACTTTGATTTTAACAGTATTGAAGCGTATAAAAAAGCTTATGATAATTGGATTAATTTCCAAAAGCCTCCTGAGAATGATAGTTGTATTAACATGGCAGTTGCTCATGGTTCGGAATTAGATAAAACACTCCACAAAAAAATAAAAAATGATGACTTTGGATACGATTATATTGCATTAGGACACGAACATGGGCTAAAAGAAGTTTCGAAAAATCGATTCTACGCTGGATGTCTATTACCAATGAATTATAAAGAAATCTTCGAAAACCAAGGATATGTTGTTTTAGATATTGACAATAAAACAAAAGATCTAAAAATTGAAAAAGTTTTTACTGGAAACTTACTAAAAAGAGCTTTTGAAGTCATCCCAATTAACATTTCTCCACAAGATTCCACGGAAGATTTAAAAAATAAAATAGACGAAGAGTTAAATAGATATATAGATACAAAAGGTTTTGATCCAAAATCTTCTGCTAGGTTAAAAATTAATTTTTGGGGTGAAATTACTTATGAAAAAGTCTGGCAAATAAATGACATCATGAATAGATTAAGAAGGGAACATTTTTCTCAAATAGACAAATACAATATATTGCAGTTGATTTGGCAAACATCTGATATTTCTAGTAGTTTTGAAGATGATACCAGTCCAGGAGTTATTGAAGATTATATCTTGGAAAAACCAGAGGAGGAATTTAAAAGTTTTGTTGAAGAAAAATTAAGAGAGAATAAAACTCAGTATGATGTAGATAAATTAACTCAATATGGCATGGAAGCAATAAAAAATGCCTTGAAAATCATGGAAAAAGATAAAGAGGTGTAGAAATAAAATGAAAATCACTAAACTTGCATTTAAGAATTTCATGGGTTATAAAACCTTACGACTGCCAGATGACGGCGAAGAATTTCCCGGTGGTTTAATATTAATTAATGGAAAAAATTCTTATGGAAAATCTTCGATTATTCAAGGAATTTTATTTGCTTTTTTCGGTCCAGGAATTTTTACAGGCAGGAATGCGTCTTCGTTTATTACTTATGGCAGTGATAAAAAAGCGGAGATTTATGTTTACTTCACATTAGATAATAAAAAGTATTATTTGTTTAGGAAATGGGGAAGAACGGGAAGCAGCCGCACAAAACTCTTTGAAGAAAATAATAAAAAAATATACATGGAAATTAAAAAGTTTAATATCTCTGAATTTTTTGAGATTTCAAAAGACCAAGCATTAAGCACGGTTTTCGTCAGGCAAGGAGAAGTCGAAGAGTTAGCCAATTTGAAAGGCGCTAAATTGCGCGACATGATTATTGAAATATTTCGTCTTGATATCATTGATGACTCATTAAAATATTTAGAAAATCAAATTAAGGAAATAAATTTTGAAAAGTCCAAATTAGAAGCATCCCGGGTCCCAATTGAAAGAATCGAGGAAGATATAAAACGACTGAATCATCAAAACGAAAATAATAAAGCCTTCATCAAGGAAAAAAAAAAAATAGAAAAGACACATGTAGCGAAATTGAAGACACTACCATCTATTAAACTTATCTCTTACTTAGAAAATTTGTATACTCAAGAGAATTTAGCACAAAGCCAGTATAAATCTTATAAGAGAGATTTTGAAGAGAAAATTATTAAAAATAAGTTGACTCTAAAAGATTTTGCGTCTTTGGAAAAAATTTTCAACAAAATCAATGCCTTGGATAACTCATTAAGTAAAAGTAAAGCAAATAAATTAGAATTGGACCAGAAAAAGCAAGTAACAACCAAAGGCCTGGGAAAAACTAAAGGTAGAGTTGAAGACATTAGAAATAAAATCGAGAAAATGAAAAACAGTTTTTCCTTTACTTCTAAAGACGCCAAGAACAAAACTACAAAATGTCCGACTTGTCATGGTGAACTTTCTAAGGATCATTACGAAAAGGTTATTCAAGAATTTAATAATGAACTGAAAGTAAAAATAAACAAAATACAAAGCATTTTAAAGTTGATAAGAAAAGTTACTAATGAGATAATAATCCTGCAAAACGAACTAGACAAAAAGAACAAAGAAAAAACTCTTATTTTAAGTCTGAAGGAGGATTATGAAAATTATCACAAATATGAGTTGGAAGTAAAGAATGTTGAAGAAGAATTAAAAAAGTTTCTAAAGGAGAATATTGAGAAATTTGAAGACTCAAGCCCCGAAGGAATTAAAAATCTCTCTTCGGAAATTGAAAGGATGACAGCAGAATTAAATGCAATCAAAAATGAAATAACTGATAGGCAAGAGATCCTCGAATCAAATGAAACTCGAATTACTGAATTACATGAAGAAATTAAAAAAATGAAAAAATTAGAAAAGAAAATTGGAGAATTCGAAATTGATGTTGAACATCTTAATAAAGCAAAAGAATTCGTTCGAAGATTTGTTACAGAATACATGGTCGTTAAACGCTTGGTAAAAAATATTACTTTAAAAACTGATAATTATATTAAAGATTTTACTTCTGGACAATACAGCGATCTATTATTAGATCTTATCGGAACAAAAAAAACAGGACTTTCTCTTAAAATAAAAGATAATTTTAATGGACAATATGAACCAATTGATGTACTTTCTGGTGGAGATCGAACGGCCTTAGGAATGGCTTTAAGGCTGGCAATTAGCGAATTAATGAGTAATATTCGCCCTACTAAAGATTCTCCAAAGAAAAACCCGAAAATTGATATTCTTTTACTTGATGAGCCCTTAGCAGCGTTAGATGAAGTTCGGAGAGAAAGAATATTAATGCATTTGACAAAATCGAAATCTTTTTCTCAAATTTTTTTGATAACTCATACTGAAATCCCACCAGATATTCACGCTTGTCAAATATTAGTTAATAAAGACCATGCTAATGGGTATAGTACTGCTACATTTCATGGACAAATTTCTGTTTTATGAAAAAAAAGAAAAAAAGGGTTAAAATAAAAAAATTATTGAAGCAATAGAAGTTATAAATCTCTTGCTTTTACTGTTTTCCTACCGTTAGCTTTTGCGCGAGCCACTGCTTTATCAAGCAAGGTTATGATGATATTGTTTAAAGTATCTCCATCAAGAACCCCGCTACTCGTATTACAGCCATTACCTTTAATGAATTCCCGAATTTTAGACTTTACGTAAAGTGGGTCAATCTTCCCAGCCGGTTTTTTAGCCATATTTATTCTTCCTCCAAAATATTTGATTCAATATAATTTACATTATTAAATTAACAATATTTAATCTACAAATATTGTGTTTAATTATTTAATATTTGATTTAACTAATATTTAAATATTTAGGCTCATCTTCATCAAAAATTATTATTTTTGAAAAAAAAATTAAAAATTACTTAATATATTCGGTCCTAAGGGAGAAGTTACAATTTGATTTTTTCCGTCATTTAGTTAATTGAAAGGAAATCTACTTTCAAATTACGTGATCTGAATAATAATATTCATTGAAAGCGTGTAAAAACTCTATCGCTTAACTTGAAGTTATTGGCTATCTGACCACTGTTAGCACGTATTCCGCTCGAAGGAAAATATTTAGTTCCAAGAATAAATTGTCTTAAATTGATGTCAAGAAACGTGTAATGATCCCGATTTATCCGTTTATTAGTGACATAATAAATCAAATTTTTGCCATGCTAACAATGATAAGACTAAGGTAATAAAAAAAAAAGATATTATTGTAGTTTTTTTGTTTTATCGATGAGAAATTTATTATTTTCTCTAATTTACTTAGGTGGTGCGAGTACGATTTCAATGCTCGAGACATTGTTACTTTGACCATTTTCGCCTTTGAGCTGTTCAGTACTGAGTGTTATACCTTTATATTCAGTTCCCTTAAGAAATCGATTGCGTAATATTTCACATACGTCAACAGCATGAGAGATGGCCCTACCACGTGCCTTAACAGTGCAGTCTTCTCCTTTATTAAGGATCATCATTGTGGCCATGACATAATTCATTGTTGGGCGCCTTCCCACAAACACTGCGTTTTCTTCTCTCTCTCGGCGTTTAGGTTCTTCTGTCAATTTTATATTTTCACCTGATTTTTTTTTTCTTGTTGTATTGAGTTTTTTTTGTTTTTTTGCATTAAAGTTGTGAAGTTTTTTCGAGTTATGTTTTAACTTCAAATAAAAACTTGTTGTACCTTGTTTATTACAAATTAGAAATTATAATAAACTTAAGTGTTTAAAATTGTAGGAATTTTTTAAATTTTATCATCGGGTTATCATCAAGTCTGTTTGAAAATAAAAATCGATCTATTGAGGTTCATGCACGCAATTATTGCTTCATGAAAAAAAGGCGAGATCAAGCTAGATAAATAGTTGTATTTCGAAATATTTGTTGTTTTTCATGAAATTAATCATTAACATCATTTTTTTCTTCTTCTAATTGTTCCAACTTAAATTCATCTCTTTTAAATTCAACTTCTTTAATTTCGATTTTGACCTTCTCTGTCCTTTTTTCTTTAGGTGTCTCTTCTTCCTTGATTAAATCCCATATAATGCTTATAATGAGAAGACCTGATAAGATCACTAGAAGTGGAACTAATAACCCTGAATCTGTCAAGAAGATTTTTACCCAACCTATGAATGGAATCCTTCCAACAACAACACCTAGAATTCTCTCTTCTGGAATCCAATCCGCATCGAGATAACTATTTGCATCTCCCTTAGTTCTAAACCACCATCTAACGCCATCATGTTGTTTCCCTACAACGCGATGAACTATTGGGTCTTCGGGGGCGCCTAGCCAAAGACCTCGAGCATCGAATACGATGACATCTCCATCCATCTCTTCGATCGTGCCACTTTTAATGTCGTCAGCATCCATTCCCTGTAAATACAATAAATCACCTTTATTAATGTTTGGTGTCATGCTACCGCTTACTACTACGACCATGGGAGTTTGAGTGTTTAATCCAATTTGCATGATGAAGAATATCAGAAACGAACCGAAAAAAGCAAATGAAATTAGGAAAATGGCAACAATTATCTTTTTTTTTGAAGGAGTACGCGTTTTGGACTTTAAAATTCGCTTTTTATCTTTAGAAACAAGTTTAGGTCTTCTTTTTTTTTCCATTGCTAAAATTAATCAAAAATTTAATTTAAACTTTTCATTAAAATCTCTAAATGACTAATAAATTTTTTGAAGTCTCTTTTTTAATCAAATTTTCGTTGATATTTAAATAAATTACGATTGAAACACCAATGACCGATGAAAAGACTAAAGACAATATCATTTGGATAGTGTTAAAGAGGTTTATATTTTCTCGCCAAGGATGATTACCTTGATAGTTGTTGTTAGGGTCATTCAAATAATTATTATAGATAAATTGTTCTACGGTCTTACCAGTTACTTCAAGGCTGTTCCGTGAAATGTGAGAAAGATCGTCTTCGGTAGTATGGTGATAGGGCCACGAAGGGTTGTCCCAAAACTGGATGATTAAATCCGCTGAAGGGATGTTTATATTAATAAAAGCCACGTGGTCATCAATCACAGGAGAGCTTATTGGAAAGATTGGAAATTCGTTGTTATAACCGAGTTGTCTCCCTACATTGAAAATTTCATCTAATAGAGAAGAAGTTGAATATTGTTCTTTTATAAATTGCAAATTAACGCCTCCAACCATGTCCAATAAAACCAAGCACTCTATATTTTCTGTTCTTGAATTGTAAAAATCGTTAATATCGTTAGCAAATTTTTTTGAACCTTCGCACCAATCAAAACCCGTGAGAGCACCACTTCCTTGATCTTCGGCATCCAAGAATAAAAACCAGACTTCACACGATAATTCATTTCCATGATCATAAAAATTTGAAGCAAGCTCTATTAGGACGGAACAGCCACTAGCACCGTCATTAGCGCCTGGAACTGGTTTCGTTCTATTTGAAGGAATAGAATCTTTTTCCGCAATTGCTTTAGAATCGTAATGAGCAGCTAAAACAACAATTTTTTCTTTAGCA